>NZ_JBEXCY010000008.1:0-135556 GCF_040605515.1 Dactylosporangium sp. NPDC005572
CGCCGGGGCGGATGCACCGGCGGCACGAGCGGTGTCTGGCGGGAGCGACGGTCGTCAGTTGCGCTGACCCGAGCCGTCTTCTTGGAGTTTTGGCTCGTCCGGGGCGTCGCCGTTGCCCTCGGCCGGCTCCGGGACGGTGATCTCCGGCCGCGCGGACGTGTCGCTCGCGGGCTCGGGGGGCTCGGCGTGGCTGCCCGGGTCGCCGAAGGTCGTGGTCTCGTCGGCGGCCGCGCGGGCCTCCTCGGCGAGCTTGGTGGGAGCGGTCCAGTTGATGCGGGGCGGCTCGGCGAGTGGGCGGCCGCCGAACTCGGCCAGCCAGGCGGCGACGAGGGCCAGGTTCTCGCGCCAGCTCTCCTCGGAGATCGGCGGGAGGATGTCGTCCCACAGGGCGAGGAAGGTGCCCTGGAGTTGGAGGCGACCATACGGGCGGGCGAGGAACCACAGGTGGAGGTGGGCGGCGCCGTCGCCCCAGCGGTTCACGTGGACGCGCGCCACGCCGTCGAGCGAGCGGATCGCGCGCTCCAGGCGGACGGTCATCACGCCCAGCTCGGCGGCGAGCATGTTCGGCAGGTCGCCCAGGTCGAGGTGCGAGCGGGATTCCAGGATGAGTACCGCCGGCAGGCCCGTCGGGCGGTCCAGGCTGCGGACGCGCCAGCGGTCGCTGACCCAGATGTAGGCCTCGTCGGGGGCGCCGCAGGCGCGGCACTCGGCGGGGTTGTCGCCGTGCCTCGGGGGCTCGATCGGGACCGGTTCCAGGAGGCGCTTCACCCGGAGGTCACCCTCGAACGGGAACGTCGGCCAGTAGGTGAAGGCGGGCAACTGCTGCGGCGTATCGGGCACGTGCCGACCCTAGCCGAACACGACGCCGGTGTCCGCACCCCTGTGGATAACCCGCTTCCGATGCGTCGGACGGCTCCGTCATCCACAGGGGCGCGAGGCTCCTACCACGTCGTTTCACGTGAAACAGCCAGCCTGTGGATAACCCCTGTGGACAACCCTCCCCCAGAACCGTTCTCTCAAGATTTCTTCCGGGCGCCAAAAGAGGCCGGACCCGTTCTGGATCCGGCCTCTCGGGGGTTTTGGCGTCAGTCGCGGGCGTTGCCGCGCTGTTCCTCGACGCCGATGATGCCCACGATGCGCTCGAGGTCGTCGACGGTCGCGAACTCGATCGTGATGCGGCCCTTGCGGCGGCCGATGTCGACCTTCACCCGCGTGTCGAACCGGTCGGAGAGACGGTCGGCCAAGTCGGACAGCGCCGGCGCGTGCGGCTTGGCACGCCGCTGCGGGGATGCCGTCTTCTTCGGCGGGCCGTCGCTGACGGCGACCTGCACCGCCTCCTCGGTCGCGCGGACCGACAGGCCCTCCTTGACGATGCGCGCGGCGAGGTCCTCCTGCGCCTCGGCGCTGTCGAGGCCGAGCAGCGCCCGCGCGTGGCCGGCGGAGAGCACCCCGGCGGCGACGCGGCGCTGGACCGGGGCCGGGAGGTTCAGCAGGCGGATCGTGTTCGAGATCTGCGGGCGGCTCCGGCCGATGCGGCGGGCGAGCTCCTCGTGCGTCGCGCCGAACTCGTCGAGCAGCTGCTGGTACGCGGCCGCCTCTTCGAGCGGGTTGAGGTTGGCGCGGTGGATGTTCTCGAGGAGCGCGTCGCGGAGCATCGCGTCGTCGCGTGTCTCGCGGACGATGGCCGGGATGGCGTCCTTGCCGAGTGCCTGGGCGGCGCGCCAGCGGCGCTCGCCCATCACGAGCTCGTACTTCCTGTCGTCGGTCTGCTCGCCGTCGCGCAGCTCGCGCACGACGATCGGCTGGAGGAAGCCGACCTCCTGGATCGAGGTCTTCAGCTCCTCGATGGCCTCCTCGTCGAAGACCTGGCGGGGCTGCTTCGGGTTGGGGACGATCGCGTCGACCGAGATCTCGGCGAAGCGGGCACCCGGCACCGGGGCGAGCGTCGCTTCCGGGGCCGGGAGGTCGGCCGGGGCCGGAGGTGTTGCGAGCGCGGTCGCGGTGCCCACCGCGCCGTCGGCCGGCGCGGCGGCGGTTGGGATGAGGGCACCGAGCCCTCGCCCGAGACCTCCACGTCGGTTGGACTTCATGCGACTCCTCCCACCTGCGCGCCTTGCGCGCCGCGCAGCGCGATCTCCTGCGCCGCTTCGAAATAGCTGACCGCACCCCGGGACCCGGGGTCGTACGTCATGACCGACTGGCTGTAGCTGGGCGCCTCGGAGACGCGGACGTTGCGGGGGATGACGGCGTTGAGGCACTTGTCGCCGAAGTGGTTCCGCACGTCCTGCTCGACGAGGTCGGCGAGCCGGGTCCGCCGGTCGTACATCGTCAGGAGGACTGTCGAGATGTCGAGCTTCGGGTTCAGGTGGGACCGCACCAGCTCGATGTTGTTCGTCAGCGCCTGCACACCCTCCAGCGCGTAGTACTCGCACTGGATCGGGATGAGCACCTCTTCGGCCGCCACGAGCGCGTTGACCGTGAGCAGGCCGAGGGACGGCGGGCAGTCGATGAAGATGTAGTCGTAGTCGGCGCCGCCGGCCTCGATCGCCCGCTTGAGCCGGGACTCGCGAGCGACCACCGACACGAGCTCGATCTCCGCGCCGGCGAGGTCGATCGTCGCCGGTACCGCCCACAGGTTCGGGATGCCCTCCACCTGCTGCGTCACCGCGTCGAGCGGAGCGCCGTCGATCAGGCAGTCGTACACGTCCGGAACGCCGGAGTGGTGCGGCACGTTCAGGCCCGTAGAGGCGTTGCCCTGGGGGTCGAGGTCGATCACCAGTACCCGATTGCCGTGGAGCGCCAGGGCGACGGCGATGTTCACCGCCGTGGTGGTTTTACCCACCCCGCCCTTCTGGTTCGCCACGCACATCGTGCGCCGCCGTGGGGGACGGGGCATCGTGATCTCCCCGCTCGGGTTGAGAATCTCCACGGCGCGCTTTGCCTCCTGTGCCAATGGGGGGTCTTCGGTTTCACGTGAAACGTACGCGTCTGTCATTGCGCCCTCGGTATCCGCGGTGACGACGGACGGATGAGGCCGCGGGGAGGGTGGGGTACGGCGATCGTCCCGCTCCTCCGGGTCGGCCTGAGGGGTGTCGACTGGCGATGCTCCTCGGCCGTACACAGTACCGGTTGACCGGTCGGGGCTCGGCGCGCCGACGTGAAACTCCACCGTGCCTCCGCGTGTCGCTTGAGTCGTCCCCTGAGTCGCACCCGGGGTCGTCCCTTGTGTCCTCGGTCGGATCGGTTCCTGGGGTCGGGGGTTCTCGGCTCGCGGCTGGGGTACGCCCCTACTCGGCGGTCGGACGCCCCAGCCCTCCATTCCGGTTCCCGTTTCACGTGAAACGTGGCCGTCGCTGTGGTCGTCGCTGTTGTCGCGCACCATGTCAGTTCCGTCCCGCTCGTCCCGCTCATCCATCGCCGCCACGGTCGCCGCCGTAGTAAGAATGGCGCGCGGCCAGCCTACGGCGCTTCGCCGAGCGGAGCTATGACTCTCGGGCGCGTCGTTGGTCTTGTCACGCCGAGTCGTGCGCCAAAAGACCGAAAAGCCGTCAACTTGGCGGGTCTGTTTGTTGCTATTCGCGTCTGCTCTTCTTTTGACTTCCGCGCTTCGTTTGGACCTGTCGTTCCCGTACGACCTCGACCACGGTGGTGGGCTCCGCGAGGAGGCCGTCCCCGCAGAGGCGGACCACCGGGGTACCGGCGCCGAGGCGCTCGAGGGCCGCCCCGTGCTCCTCGATCTCGGCCACCGCGGAGGAGCCCTTGAGGGCGAGGAGTCGGCCGCCGATGGCGGCGAGGGGGAGACACCAGCCGGCGAGCCGGTCGAGCGGGGCGACAGCTCGGGCGGTGACGACGTCGGCCGGGTCGACCCGCCCGACGCACTCTTCGGCTCGGGCCCGGACCACCGTGGTCGTCTCGTCGAGGCCGAGGCTCGCCACCGCCTCGTCGAGGAAGGCGGTACGTCGGGCGAGCGGCTCGACCAAGGTGACGGTGAGGTCGGGGCGAGCCACTGCGAGCACCAGGCCGGGGAGGCCGGCTCCGGAGCCGACGTCTACTACCTCGGCCCCTGCCGGGATGAGGTCGGCGACGGCGGCGCAGTTGAGGAGGTGGCGCTCCCAGATCCGGGGGGCTTCGCGTGGGCCGATGAGGCCGCGGAGCACGCCGTCGGTCACGAGGAGTTGGGCGTACTCCTGGGCTAGGTCCAATCGCGGGCCGAAGAGTTTGTCGGCGGCGGGGTGGAGGTCTTGGGGTACTGCGCCGGTCATCGGTCAAGCAAACCACGTCTGGGGACGGCCGCCGGCGGGCGGTGGGGCGCTGCCACTCCATCGGGCCGGGTTCTCTTGGGGTGCGGTGTTTCACGTGAAACATCGGGGCCGGGTTGGGCAGCTACGGTCGGGCGGGCGACACCTCCCACTCCCGCGGACGCGGAGCCCGACATCGCTCTGCACGCCCGAGCCGCGAAGCCGCATCCGCCGACCCAGCTCGCTATCGGCTACTGGCCGCCCGAGTCCGACCGGGCCACGCGCGCGACCCAACTACTCCGACCGCTCGACGGTCGTGACGGCCCGGGATAGATCCCCCGACGGTGGAAGCCACAGCCGCGACGCGAAGTCCACCGTTCGGACGCCACCGACCCCATGACTCAGCCGAACCCGCGAGCCTCTCGCGGGGACGCCCCGGACCTCGGTAGGCGTCATCAAGACCACGCAGCCCCAGCCGGCACCGTAGAACCCGCCCGCCCGGGATGCCACTCATCGCGGCTGGGACCACCAAGCGCACCCGCACCGCGAGCGCCCCCCGTCATCCGTGCCGCCGGTCCACATGCACCGTTGCACACGGACGTCACGCCGTCGGGCACACCCGCTCCGTCGCGCACGCCTCCTCTCGCCCATCGCCGCCCACGCCCACCGTCCCCAACCCGCAACCGCCCCAACCCGTGGCGCCCCACCACGCGTCGACACCACGAGCCGTCTGTCGACCAGTCGGCATCGCCCGCGTTTCAACGTGGCGTTCAACGCCGAATCGAACTCCCAACGAAACGCAGCAGGAAGCTGTCCGGAACAGGATCACCCGCGTAGTACGTCTGTGTGGGCGTCCGTTCGGTGGCGTCACAGCCAATGGCCATCTCGGTGCCGAACCGGGGGAGCCGAAGCAGCGCTGGCCGACAACGACCGCAGTGCCGTCGGCCCGGCCGCCTGTCCGACCCCGAAATCCCTCGGCTCAACAGAACACGCGTCCGCAGTCGCCTCGGGACTAGGTGTTGGTGTCAGCCTCGGCGGTAACCCGGTTAGGCCGATCAAGGTCGACGGCGAATGGCGCTGGGGCTCCGCCACTCATGGCTCGCTTCTTCGGCGTCGTCGGCGGCGGAACGGACCCCGCTCTCGCGGAGCGTTGTAGCGACCCCGGCCCTCCGATTACGGGCGCGCTCGGCGTGCCGTCCGCTGGCCTCCGCAGAGCTGATGGCGCCCACCGTGGCGATGCACAGCGCCCACCGATCTGCGGCGGTTCCCGCGGGGCGATGCTGACCAACCGGCGATGAACGCGCAGGCGTATCGCTGGGTCGTGGCCGAGGCACAACCCCACCGGCCCGCCGGGTCGGCCGGGTGCCGGTCAGCAATCGAGGCAATCGCCGTCGAGCGGATGTGGCGCCGGTCCCGCTCTCGCCTACGAACGGTTGAGCTCGATTGGCAGAGGGAGCGGCAGCGACCCGCCGATCTCAACGACGGGCCGTCGCCGGCCACCACCAACTACACCGCCGCAATCGCTGACCACTGCAGGCGGCAGTCAATGCGGCCGACCGCCGACACCGATGACCGGCCTCCGTCGTGGCCACAGCCGTGGGTCGCCGGCACCGACCCTCGCCGCCGACCCTCGCCGCCGACCCTCACCGCCGACCCTCACCGCCGACCCTCACCGACCGAACCGACCCTCCGCGGAACCGGCCGCCACCGTCGCGGCCGCGGGCCTACCACCGTCGTCGTCGCCGGTCCACCGATCGGTGGACCGGCTCAGCAACACACGGCGCTCCCGACCCACCGTCGTCGCGGCCGACCACCGTCGCCGTGCCAGTCCCGCCCGCGTCCGTCGTCGCGAAGGGATGGAGCCGCCGGGCGTTCGGCCCAAAGGTCGACTCGCCCGGCGGCTCGATGTTTCACGTGAAACGGCGCTCGGCGGCGGTGATGGCGTTGCGGAAGAGCATGGCCACCGTTGTTGGGCCTACGCCGCCCACTCGGGGGGTGATGGCGCCGGCCACCGTGGCGCATTCCTCGGCGACGTCGGGGAGGAGGCGGCGACCCTCGTACCGGACGCCGCCGCCGACGACCACGGCGCCGGGCTTGACGTGTTCGGGTTGGATGATGCCCGGTACGCCGGCGGCGGCGATGAGAATGTCGGCGCGCTGGGTGTACCGGGGCCAGTCCGGGACACCGGTGTGGACGACCGTCACCGCCGCGTTGGCCGTCGGGCGCTTCTGCGCCAGGAGCATCGCCAGCGGGCGGCCCAGGGTGGCGCCGCGTCCCAGGATCACGACCTCACGGCCGCTCACCGGAATCTCGTAGTGGGCCAGCAGCGCCTCGATACCCGCGGGCGTGCAGGGGAGCGGACCGGGCATGCCGGCGGCCAAGCGGCCGAGGTTCAGCGGGTGCATGCCGTCGACGTCCTTGTCGGGGTCGACGCGCTGCAGGGCGGCGTCGTAGTCGAGGTGCTGTGGGGTCGGGTACTGGATCAGCAATGCGTGGACGTCCGGGTCCGCGTTGAAGGCGTCGATCACCGCGTGGAGGTCGGCCTGGGTGGCGCTCGCCGGCAGGTGCTCGTGCGGGGAGGCGAAGCCGAGCTCGGCGGCCTGGCGCTGCTTGATCCGGATGTACCCGGCGCTCGCGTCGTCGTCGCCCACGAGGATCGTCGCGAGCGATGGCGTCACGCCGCGGGCGCGGAGGGCGGCTACTCGGGTGGCGACGTCGGCCAGGATGCTCTCGGCCACCGGCGCGCCGGGCAGCAGGCGGGCGGTGTGAAGGTCGACGGATGCGGTCGGCGACATAGGCGCACAGCTCCTCACGGATCGCAGGAGCCCAGGCGGTCGACTCCCGCGAACGGAGCTCCCCGATGGTTGCCCATCCTTCGTGCCGCCAGTCGCGTCTGCCACCAGTATGCCCGAGATGTACCCCAGCAGCCGAACCACCGCGGAGGGAAGCCTCCACTATCGGCGCAACACAGCGGAGGAAGCGCAGGAAGGGTGGCGCGTGGCGCGTAGCAGGTCACGAACAATGGCGAGGCGTGGGACGCAGGGCAAACGCACGGCGCGCGGTGGAGGTGCGGCGCAGGGACAAAGCGGAGGGTGCGGCGCACGGCGGAGGCACGCGGGTGTGGAGCGTGGGCACGGGGCGGAGCACGAGGTGCGGGACGCAAGAGAGGAAGGGGCAGCGTAGGACGCGGCCGTGGGACATGGGCCGTGGAGCACGGGGCGCGGAGGCAGGCCGCGCGGGACGCGAGGCACGGGACGCGAGGCGCCAGGGCGCTAAATAGGAAGGCGCAGCGCGGACCCCACGGCGCTAGAGAGGAAGGCGCAGCACGGGCGTGGGGCGCAAGAGCGGAGACGGTGTGGAGAAGCGAAGCAGCCGAACCAAGCACCCTCAAGCACCGCCAGCCACAACAAGCCGGCCACCGCAGAGAACCGGTGAGCGAGCAGCGGCAGCGCCAAGCAGGAGACCGCAGAACGACACGACGCGCCGCGAGCGCCCCGGACGCACCGACGGCCGAGGGTGCCGGAATGCAGAACGTCCCCGGCTCCCGAGGACGAAGCTCGGGGGACCGGGGACGCTGTGGTACCGGAAAGGTCAGGCGGTCGGGCGAACGACAATCCGCCGCGAGGGCTCCACGCCCTCCGACTCGCTCTCCACACCGGGGAGAGCGTTGATCACGTCGTGGACGCACTTGCGCTCGAACGCGCTCATCGGCTCCAGGCGGACCGCCTCGCCGTACTCCTTCACCTTCTCCGCGGCGTTCTTGGCGATCGCGCCGAGCTCCTTGCGGCGTAGGGCGCGGTAGCCGCCGACGTCCAGGAGCAGGCGGCTCGGCGTGCCGGTCTGCCGGAAGACGGCGAGCCGGCTCAGCTCCTGCAGCGCCTCCAGCGTGGCGCCGCGCTGGCCGACCAGGGCCTGGAGGCGGCGGCCGTCGCCGCCCTCGACGACCTCGACCACCGGGCGGCCGCTGACCACCAGCTCGTCGATGTCGCCGTCGTAGTCGAGGATGTCCAGCAGGCCCTCGACGTAATCTGCCGCGATCTCGCTCTCCCGGAACAGGTCGGCCGCGGCCTTGCCGCTGCCGCCGCCGGTAGCCGGCGCCTCGTCCTCGGCGTCATCGTCAGCGGCGTCGAGGTTGGCGTCCTGGTCCAACTCCTCGGCCTCGCTCTCGGTGCCGCGCGCGTCGAGATCACTGGTGGTGTCGGTCACGAAACTCATCTCCGCTTGCTAGGGGCGCCGAGGCGCCGTCACAGGTCGTCGGTGAGGGGTGGTGGTACCGCGGGGAGCGCCGCCTGCCGGGCCGCAGTCGAGGGACGGGCCCGGCCGCGTCGCGTCAACCCGACTGCCGCTTCGCGGCGCCACCCTTCTTCGGATTGATCGGCTTGGCGCCCGGCTTCGGAGCGCGGGACGGCCCGGTGGCCGCGGTGTCCGCGGCACCGGTCGCCTTCTTCGGGGCGCCGCCCTGAACCTTGCCGTTGGCCCGCTGCTCGGCCTCGGCCTTCGCCCGGCCGAACAGGGCGCCGAAGCCGGAGGGCTTGGCCTCACTGGTGCCACTGACGGCCTTCGCGCCCTTCGGCTGCTTGAACGGCGTCGTGCTGGTCGTGGAGCTGGCCGGCGGCGGGTACTTGTGCAGCACCCAGTACTGCTGGCCGAGCGTGATCGCGTTGTTCGTGACCCAGTACAGGATGACACCGATCGGGAAGTACCAGCCGGAGGTCAGGGTGAAGAACGGGATGCCGTAGAGCATGAACTTCTGGATCATGCGCTGCTGCGGGTCGGTGTTCCACCCGGTCTTCTTGATCATCTGACGCTGCGTCAGGTAGGTCGTCGTGATCATCAGGACGACCAGGAGCGCGGAGACCACCTTGACCGTGGTCGAGCTGGCCTCGATGCGGGCGAGCTCGGAGGCGTTGCTGCTGAACTTCGCGACGATCGGGGCGTCGAACAGCCGGGCGTCGACCGCGCTGAGGAACTGCGGGATGCTCCAGCCGTACAGCTCCATCTGGGTGTTCGACGTGCCCGGGCGCAGGTGACGCAGCACGTGCAGGAGGCCGATGAACACCGGGATCTGGAGGAACATCGGAAGGCAGCCCATGAGCGGGTTGACCTTCTCCTCCTGGTAGAGCTTCATGACCTCCTTCTGGAGGGTCTCCCGGTCGCCCTTGTGCTTCTCCTGCAGTTCCTTCATCTTCGGCTGGATCGCCTGCATGGCGCGCTGCGACTTGATCTGCTTGACGAAGATCGGGAACAGCACGACCCGGACCGTGATCACCAGGAACACGATCGCGAGGACCCACTGCCAGTTGGTGCCGAGCACGCGGTGATCGGGCACCACCTTGTCCCACACCGAGTGCCAGAACAGCATCACCTGCGAGATCAGCCAGTAGATCCCGCCCATCAGCTTGCTAATCACGACACTGCTCCAGTCACGTCAGACTCAGGCTCGGGGGTGGGCTCCGGGTGTGGCGTGGCTCCCCGGCGCGGTGGCACCGGGTCGAACCCACCTGGGTGGAACGGGTGGCAGCGCAGCAGCCGCCAGATCGCGAGGGCGATTCCCTTGACCGCGCCGTGTGTGCCGACCGCCTCCAGGGCATAGGCACTGCACGACGGGTAGAACCGGCATCGCGCCGGCAGCGCCGGGCTTATCCAACGACGGTACGCGACGATGGGGGCGGCAACGACTCGGGCTCCGACGTTCATCGACGGCCACCTCGGTTTCGAGGGCGCTGGACGGCCACGAGCGCCTCGTTGAGATCGTTCTGGAGGGTGTCGTACCCCTGGGAGGCCGCGTCAGGCAGCGCCCGCACGACGATCACCGAGCCGGCCGGCAGGTCGGCGAGCCGGGGCCGCACCAGATGCCGCAGGCGGCGCTTGACCGCGTTGCGGACGACCGCGTTGCCGACGGCCTTGGACACGACGAAGCCGGCGCGGGGCGCCGGCTCGGTCGTTACTTCTGCAGACTGCATGTAATGCACCACAAGGGCTCCGCGGCCGGCGCGGCGACCGTTGCGAATGGTGGCGGCGAAATCCTCACGCCGCCGCAGTCGCTGTGCGGCCGCCAGCACGCTGCCTCCCGGAGGGGTTGCGTCGGTCAGGCCGACAGGCGGTCGCGCCCCTTGGCGCGGCGCGCCGACAGGATGGAACGGCCGGCACGGGTGCGCATGCGCAGCCGGAAGCCGTGGGTCTTCGCGCGCCGGCGGTTGTTCGGCTGGAAGGTGCGCTTGCTCACGTCGGGGCTCCTGTGACTGGCGGGACGCGGCGCGCCCACGGGATGTCGTATCGGTGTGATTGGAGTTTACCAGGCAGCGGTTCTCCAACCGAAAGAGGGTACGCGCGGGTGTACGCACCGTCAACGATCAAGGACGCAGCCGCGCGCCCGCCCACTGGCGAACCCGGAAATCCACAGGATCATTGTGGACAACAGTTGAGTGCCTGTGGACAACGCTGTTAACGTGCCCGGTTGCCGGTAGAAACCGCGATGACCGGCGACAGGGCATAACGGACTTATCGCCGCAAACAGGCGCGCTGCAGGGGGCAGACGACGCGCTTGACCTGCATTTCCACGCCGTCTCGGCCGGCCGACCGCTAAGTCGGCACGGGACCAGGGGGAATCAGGACGCTCCGTCCACGGCACATGAGTCGTTGATACACAGGTTGTGGAAAACCTGTGGACAATGATGGCCGGGACGGCGGGAACCCGGCGCCCGGTCCACTCGCGGTGGGGGCCGCGAATGACGATGGGGGTGCGCGAACGGTGACTGACACCGACCTCGCAGCAGTGTGGCACGCAACGACCGACGAGCTCGCCGACGAGGTGGTCTCGGCACAGCAGCGTGCCTACCTGCGGCTCACCCGGCTGCGGGCCATCGTCGAGGACACCGCGCTGCTCTCCGTGCCCGACGCGTTCGCGCGCGAGGTGATCGAGACCAAGCTGCGCCCGGTGATCACCGAGGCGCTCTCCCGGCTGCTCGGCCGCGCGATCCAGGTCGCGGTGACGGTGCGGCCGCCGGATGACAGCCCGCCGCTGCCCGCGCCGTCGGCGTCGCACTGGTCGAACGGGGCGCGCCGCGACCTGTTCGACGACCAGCCGCCCGCGCAGCGGGAGCCGAGCGACGGATTGTTCGACCTGCCCGCCTCCGCCGGCCCGTCCACCAGCGGTTCGTCGACCGCCGGCTCGTCGGCCACCAGGTCGTCCACCGCCGGCTCGTCCACCGCCGGTGAGCCGGCCGACCGGCCGCAGCCGGCCGAGCGGCGCGAGCGGCACGGGTCGGCGTTCGAGGCCGCGCGCGCCGAGCTGCTGTCGCCGCTGGACGACGAGCCGCCGCTGCCGCGCCCACCGTCGCCGGGGACCGGCCGCGACGACCGCAGCCGCCCGAGCACCCCCGCCGGGGACAGCGCCGGGAATCGCCTGAACCCGAAGTACACCTTCGAAACCTTCGTCATCGGATCCTCGAACCGCTTCGCGCACGCAGCCTCCGTGGCCGTCGCCGAGTCGCCGGCGAAGGCGTACAACCCGCTGTTCATCTACGGCGGCTCCGGGCTCGGCAAGACGCACCTGCTGCACGCCATCGGGCAGTACGCGACGATGCTCGGCAACGCCCGGTTCGTGCGCTACGTGTCGACCGAGGAGTTCACGAACGACTTCATCAACTCCCTGCGCGACGACAAGACCCAGGCCTTCCAGCGCCGGTACCGCGACGTCGACATCCTGCTGATCGACGACATCCAGTTCCTGGAGACCCGGGAGCGCACGCAGGAGGAGTTCTTCCACACCTTCAACACACTCCACAACGCCAATAAGCAGATCGTGATCAGCTCCGACCGATCGCCCCGGCAGCTGGCGACGCTGGAGGACCGGCTGCGGACCCGCTTCGAGTGGGGCCTGCTGGCCGACATCCAGCCGCCGGACCTGGAGACGCGCATCGCGATCCTCCAGAAGAAGGCGGCCCAGGAGCGCCTGTTCGCCCCGCCGGACGTGCTGGAGTTCATCGCGTCGCGCATCGCGTCGTCGATCCGCGAGCTGGAGGGCGCGCTCATCCGGGTCACCGCGTTCGCCAACCTGACGCGCTCGCCCGTCGAGCTGAGCCTGGCCGAAGAGGTACTGCGGGACTTCATCCCCGACGGCTCCGGCCCGGAGATCACCGCCGACCAGATCATGGCGTCGACGGCCGACTACTTCGGGGTGAGCCTGGAGGACCTGCGGGGCCACAGCCGCTCCCGGGTGCTGGTGAACGCGCGGCAGGTGGCCATGTACCTCTGCCGCGAGCTGACCGACCTCTCCCTGCCCCGCATCGGCCAGGCGTTCGGCGGCCGCGACCACACGACGGTCATGCACGCGGACCGCAAGATCCGCCAGCAGATGGCGGAGCGCCGGTCGCTCTACAACCAGATCGCCGAGCTGACGAACCGCATCAAGCAGACCACCTGACCGCACGCTTGCGTCGCTTCATGATCGAGGGAAGTTTCTGGCTGCCCTGACAACCAGAAACTTCCCTTGATCATGGGCTAGGGGGTGCCTCGCCATCGCGGCCGAGAGCGGCCCGGAGCGGGTCGAGGCCGATCTGTCGACGGCGGGTGCCACCCCGCGCTCCTTGCAGGCCACGACGGCGGGAGCCACGGTCCCCAGCCCTTGGGACAGTCCTAGGCGGGCAATCCAGCGGGCTGCATTCACTCATCCCAGCCGCTCGTCCTCAGTCCGCGGAGGACGGGTCCGCGCGGAGTATGGTCCCCGCGGAGCGCGGTCGACGTGGTGACGATCGACGTGGGGGACGGTCCGCACGAGGGACGCCCACGCCTGGACGGCTCGGCCGCTGGCCAGCCGCCAAGGCGCGTCCTCTTCTGACCGACCGACTTCCAGAGTCTGGAGCCGACGACGGCTCGGCCCGCTCCACGGTGCCGGCCCGCACCTGCATCGGGTGCTCCCGGGTTCGGGCGGTCGAGACCCGGGCTCCCCACGCCGGCTGAAGCGCCAGTGACGCCACCCAGACACGGCGACTGAAGGACCAGAGCCACCACCACAGGCGGCTGGAGGCGAGGGCGAAACGGCTCCCCGCGGCGGCCCGGGCGTCGGCGGGCGGGGTGGAAGCTTCGGTCGGCAAATCGGGGCTCAGCCGGTTATCCACAGGGGGTAGGGCAACTTCTCCACAGAAAACGGCTTTCCACCGCGGTTGATCACAGCCTGTGGACTGACCACACTGTCCACCGTTTCCACAGGGCACCTAGCTGGGATATTGGCCATGTGGCCCCACGTTGTCCACAGGAAGTCCCCAGCTCGATCCACAAGTTGTACACATATACCCCCGCGGGGTTTGTCCACACTGTCCACAAGGAATCCACAGAAAAGCTGTGGAAAACTCCGTCTGTGCCAACTTTCCAGGCACCGACGAGCTCCGGTCACCAAGTCACTACGCGTTGCGCACAGTCGACGTCCACAGGCTGTGGATAACTACTGGGGAAGCTGTGTGGAAGTCCTGTGGACGCGGCCGAGCTGTAACCGCCGTCGCTACTCGCCGTAGTGTTCACACGGTCCTCGTTATCCCCAGGCAGTGGATGAACCCTGGGGATTACCGGTGGACAACCGGTGGACAACGCCTGTGGACGAGTAGTTGTCCACAATCCACAGCGTTGTACACAGGGGTTCGTACACACCTCATCCACCGGTCCGCAACGCGCTGACCAGGCAAGATGACGGTTTTCCACAGAATCCACACCACCGATGATTACGAAGGGAATTTCTTTAGAAGAGAAGAAAAAGCAATCATCGGCAGGTGGAAAACTTTGGGAGCTCGATTTGGCGGGGTCGGTGCACGAGCGCCGCTCGGAGCGCCTAAGGTTCGATGAGCGGCCCGAGGAGTGCGCACCAGCCACCCCTGTCCGTCGCTCACCACAGCCACCGACCAACACCGCAGCCGATCATCGCCACCATCGGCGATCATTGACACCGTCAGACCCACCGATCACCCGATGCTCCCCGCACCACCGGCGCCGCACGCGCCACGAAGCCACGCCCACGAAGCCACGACCCACGCACCCCCGACTCGGTGATGACCGAGCCGGCCGGAGCGACGGCCGCGGCGAACGTGGAACAGCACCATCAGCACCACAAGCCTGAGACCCGAGACGAGTCGAACGCGGGAGGACCGCGATGAAGTTCCGAGTCGAGCGCGATGCGCTCGCCGATGCCGTCGCCTGGACGGCCAAGAGCCTGCCCAGCCGCCCCTCCGTCCCGGTGCTCGCCGGGGTCCTGCTGCGCGTCGCCGACGGCCGCCTGCAGGTGTCCGGCTTCGATTACGAGGTGTCCAGCCAGGTGACCGTCGAGGTCCAGGCCGACGCCGACGGCGCGACGCTCGTCTCCGGCCGCCTGCTCGCCGAGATCACCAAGGCGCTGCCCGCCAAGCCGGTCGACCTGGCCGCCGTGGGGTCGCACGTCGAGATCACGTGCGGAAGCGCCCGGTTCACGCTGCCGACCATGCCGGTCGAGGACTACCCGACCCTGCCGGAGATGCCCGAGCTGGCGGGGACCGTCGAGGCGGCGGTGTTCGCCGGGGCGGTGTCGCAGGTGGCCATCGCGGCCGGCCGCGACGACACCCTGCCGATGCTGACCGGCGTGCGGATCGAGCTGGAGGGCACCAAGCTGACCCTGCTGGCGACCGACCGCTACCGGCTGGCCGTGCGCGAGCTGGAGTGGCGGCCGGACGAGCCCGACGTCAGCCTGGCCGCCCTGGTGCCGGCCCGGACGCTCGACGACACGGCCAAGACGCTCGGGCCGCTCGGCGGCTCGGTGTCGGTCGCGCTGTCCCGCGGCAAGCTCGGCGAGGGGATGATCGGCTTCGCCGGCGGCGCCCGCCGTACCACATCCCGGCTCCTCGACGGCGACTTCCCGAAGGTGCGGGCCCTCCTGCCCGACACCCACAACGCGCAGGCGCGGGTGGCCGTGTCGGCGCTCAACGAGGTCGTGCGCCGCGTCGGCCTGGTCGCCGAGAAGCAGACCCCGGTCCGCCTGTCGTTCAGCGCCGACGGTCTCGTCGTGGAGGCGAGCGGCAGCGAGGACGCCCGGGCGAGCGAGGCGATGGACTGCACCTATGACGGCGAGCCGATGACGATCGCCTTCAACCACCAGTATCTGCTGGACGGCCTGAAGGCGCTCGACGCGCCCATCGCCGTGCTGTCGTTCACGGACCCGAAGAAGCCTGCGGTCATGTCTCCGGCGAAGGATGATGGTGAAGTCATCCCGGGGTACTGGTACCTGATCATGCCGGTCCGCATCGGGAGCTGAGACAGCGAAGCAGCTGAGAAGCTGAAATCGGAGGCACGCCAAATGCAGCTCGGTCTCATCGGCCTGGGCAGGATGGGCTTCAACATGCGCGAGCGGTTGCGGGCCGCCGGGCACGAGGTCATCGGCTACGACCACCACCCCGACGTCACCGACGTCGCCTCGCTCAACGAACTGGTCGAGAAGCTCGCCGCGCCGCGCGTGGTCTGGATCATGGTGCCGGTGCAGTTCACCGAGCCCACCATCGACGAGCTCTCCGGCCTGCTCGCTGCGGGCGACATCGTGATCGACGGTGGCAACTCGCGGTTCAGCAATGACCCGCCGCGGGCCGAGAAGCTGGGCAAGAAGGACATCGGATACCTCGACGTGGGCGTCTCCGGCGGCATCTGGGGGCGCACCAACGGCTATGCCCTGATGGTCGGCGGCGACAAGCAGCACGTCGAGCACTGCATGCCGATCTTCGACGGGCTCAAGCCGGCCGGCGAGTTCGGGTTCGCGCACGCGGGCGGGCCCGGCGCCGGCCACTACGCGAAGATGGTGCACAACGGCATCGAGTACGGCATGATGCACGCCTTCGCCGAGGGATACGAGCTGCTCGAGACGTCGGAGTACGTCGAGAACATCCCCGAGGTCATCAAGTCCTGGCGGGCCGGCTCGGTGGTCCAGTCCTGGCTGCTCGACCTGCTCGACCGGGCCCTCGAGGAGGACCCGAAGCTCGACCGCCTCAAGGGCTACGCCGACGACACCGGCGAGGGCCGCTGGACGGTCGAGGAGGCCATCCGGCTCGCGGTGCCGATGAACGTGATCGCCGCGTCCCTGTTCGCGCGGTTCGCCTCGCGGCAGGAGGACTCGCCGGCGATGAAGGCGGTGGCCGCACTGCGCCAGCAGTTCGGCGGCCATGCAGTGAAGAAGGACTGAGGAAGGCTTGTACGTCCGGGCGCTCGAGCTCGTCGACTTCCGCAGCTACCAGCGGGTGGTCGTCGAGCTCGAACCCGGGCCGTGCGTCCTCGTGGGGCCCAACGGGGTGGGCAAGACGAACCTCGTCGAGGCGCTGGGGTACATCGCCACCCTCGAATCCCATCGCGTCGCGACCGACGCTCCGCTGGTCCGGTTCGGGGCGGCCCGCGCGGTGGTGCGCTGCGCCGTCCTGCACGACGAGCGCGAGCTGCTGGTGGAGCTCTCCATCGAACCGGGCAAGGCGAACAAGGCGCGGCTCGGCCGCTCGCCGGTGACCCGCACGCGCGACATCCTCGGCGCCCTGAAGCTGGTGCTGTTCGCGCCCGAGGACCTGTCGCTGGTCCGGGGTGATCCTTCGGAGCGTCGGCGGTACCTCGACGAGCTGCTCCAGCAGCGACAGCCCCGCTTCGCCGGGGTCCGCGCCGACTACGACCGGGTGCTGAAGCAGCGCAACGCGCTGTTGCGCAGCGCGTATCTCGCCCGCAAGACCGGCGGCAGCCGCGGCGGCGACCTCTCCACGCTAGACGTCTGGGACGCGCACCTCGCGCGGCACGGCGCGCAGCTGATCCGGGCGCGGCTCGACCTGGTCGCGGGGCTCGCGCCGCACGTCGCCAAGGCATACGCGGCGGTGAGCGCCAGCCGGTCCGACGCGCGGATCGCCTACAGCCCGTCGGTCGAGCTGAGCGACGACGTCGAGCAGGCGCTGCTGGAGAAGCTGGCCGAGGTGCGCAAGCAGGAGATCGAACGGGGCGTCACCCTGGCCGGGCCGCACCGCGACGATCTCACCCTGACGCTGGGCGAACTGCCGGCCAAGGGTTACGCGAGTCACGGCGAGAGCTGGTCGTATGCGCTGGCCCTGCGGCTGGCCGCCTACGATCTGCTGCGGGACGACGGGATCGAGCCGGTGCTCGCCCTCGACGACGTGTTCGCCGAACTCGACGTCGGCCGCCGGGAGCGGCTGGCCGACCTGGTCGGCGGGGCGAGCCAGGTGATCGTCACCTGCGCCGTCGACGATGACGTGCCACGATCGTTGCGCGGCGCGCGGTACGAGGTGGGTGGAGGCGAGGTCCGACGTGTCTGAAGAACCGAAGCCCGGTCCGGAGCTGGCCCGCGCGGCCGTCGAGGCGGCGCTGGCCAAGCACCGCGCCAAGCCGCGCCGCAAGCCGGTCACCGAGCAGCAGGTGCGCCGGCGCGGCGGCTACACCGGCCCCGGCCCGGACCCGCGCGATCCGCAGCTGTTCGGCGACGTGCTGCAGCGGCTGGTCAAGCAGCGGGGCTGGCAGCGCCCGGCCGCCGAGGCGAAGGTCTTCGGCGAGTGGGCGCAGGTCGTCGGCGACGACGTGGCGGCCCACTGCCGCCCGCTCAAGCTGGAGCAGGGCGAGCTGACCGTCGAGGCCGAGTCGACCGCGTGGGCGACCCAGCTGCGGATGCTGGCCGGCAAGCTGCTCGCGCGGATCGCGGGCGAGGTCGGCCACAACGTGGTGACGAAGCTGCACATCCAGGGGCCGACGACGCCGTCGTGGAGCCGCGGGCCGCGCCGGATCCGCGGCCGGGGGCCGCGGGACACCTACGGGTAGAAGTACTGTCAGAAATCCGCGTAGACGGCGAAGCCGCGGATCGCGCAGCGGCGGTAGAACTTGGCGAGCACGTCGAGCTCGGCGATCGAGTAGCTCCACTGCGGAGCGTTGCCCGAGTCGTCACGCAGCGCGTCCAGCCGGCTCTGCAGCCAGCGCAGCTGCTGCTCGGCCAGGCGCGACCCCTCCAGCGCCTTGCGCAGCACCGTGCTCACGGTCTCGAAGGTGATCTCCTCGCCGTACTGCTGGTGGCCGTTGACGAACCGCTCCAGCCCGCCGGCGATCCAGGCGCAGTCGTCGGGGCTGATGACGGGGTCCTCGTCCTCGGCGGCCGCGTCCGTGGCGTAGAGCACACCGTTGAGCCCGAAGAGGAGGTCGACGAGCTCGGTGTAACCCGTCACGCGCACGGTGCCCGTCTTCGCCACGTGATCGGCCAGGGCCGCGGCCGGGCCCGCGTGCAGCGGCAGCTTCTCAGCGAGGTCCGCGAAGTCGACGAACTCCGCCGGCGCCACCGGGTCGTAGAACCGGCCGGTGCGCGGCCACTGCACGGCGACGTTGTCAAGCCCCATCGCGCCCACCCTCACTTTCCCTGACCCACGCCCGCCCCGCGGCGGGGAACATACGGCACGAACGGCCCCTTGCGCGACCCCCGGATGTTCCAAAACCGAGAACCCGGCTCTTGTACCTGCTGTGCCGCCCGCCACCACGCATGAAGACCCCTCCTGCGTAGGGGGACCTTCGGACCGTACCGTTCGGGCCGCTACGACGACTACAGGTGCCGTCCCGGCGCGAAATTGTCGCATGAGCACAGTAGGATTGGAGCGGCTCAGGAAGCCAGCCGAACAGTTTCCGCGTGTGCGTCACAGCGGTGGTCGGCACGCCGGAGGTCGGGGCGCTCTGTGGACGAGCGCCAGCGCTCGGTGTGCCGTCGACCGTCCGGCGCGCTCGCACGACTCCGCACGAGACCCGGGGCGCGACCCGCGCGGCCGGCCAGTGCGAGAAAGCGACCGAGGGTGGCAGCAAACAAGCCCGAACAGTCCTATGACTCCTCCTCGATCACCGTCCTCGAAGGACTTGAGGCGGTCCGCAAGCGCCCAGGCATGTATATCGGCTCGACCGGCGAGCGCGGCCTGCACCACCTGGTGTGGGAGGTCGTGGACAACGCGGTTGACGAGGCCCTGGCCGGCTTCTGCGACACGATCGAGGTCTCGCTGCTGGCAGACGGTGGCGTTCGGGTCGTGGACAACGGCCGCGGTATCCCCGTGGACATCCACCCCAAGGAGAAGCGGCCCACCGTCGAGGTCGTGCTGACCGTGCTGCACGCCGGCGGCAAGTTCGACGGCAAGGCCTACGCGGTCTCCGGTGGTCTGCACGGCGTCGGCATCTCGGTGGTCAACGCGCTGTCCAGCCGCATCGACCTGGAGATCCACAAGGACGGGTTCGTCTGGCGCCAGACCTACCGCAACTCCAAGCCCGACCCCCTGCAGAAGGGCGAGCCGACCGACCGCACCGGCACGAGCGTCACGTTCTGGCCCGACCCGACGATCTTCGAGACGACCACCTACGTCTACGAGACGATCTACCGCCGGATCCAGGAGTACGCCTTCCTCAACCGCGGCCTCACGATCGCGCTGCGCGACGAGCGCCCGGACGTGCCGGAGGAGAAGAAGGAGGTCGTCTTCTGCTACAAGGGCGGCATCGCCGACTTCGTGCGGCACCTCAACGCGACCAAGACCCCGATCCACCGCTCCGTCATCGAGTTCGGCTCGGACGGCGAGGGCATCGCGGTCGAGATCGCCATGCAGTGGAACGAGTCGTATGGCGAGAGCGTCTACACGTTCGCCAACACGATCAACACGCATGAGGGCGGCACCCACGAAGAGGGCTTCCGCGCCGCGCTGACGAGCGTCGTGAACAAGTACGGTTCCGACAAGAAGCTGCTGAAGGGCGACGAGAAGCTCACCGGTGAGGACATCCGCGAGGGTCTTGCCGCGATCATCTCGGTGAAGCTGGCCAACCCGCAGTTCGAGGGCCAGACGAAGACCAAGCTGGGCAACACCGAGGCGCGCAGCTTCGTGCAGAAGGTCTGCAACGAGTGGCTGGTCGACTGGTTCGACCGCAACCCGGCCGAGGTGAAGACCATCATCACCAAGGCCTCGCAGGCCGCCCGGGCGCGGATCGCCGCCTCGCAGGCCCGCAAGCTGGCCCGGCGCAAGTCGCTGCTGGAGTCCGGCTCGATGCCGGGCAAGCTGGCCGACTGCCAGTCCAACGACCCGCGCCTGTGCGAGCTGTTCATCGTCGAGGGCGACTCGGCCGGCGGCTCGGCCAAGCAGGGCCGCGACCCCCGCGTGCAGGCGATCCTGCCGATCCGCGGCAAGATCCTCAACGTCGAGAAGGCCCGCATCGACCGGGTGCTGAAGAACAACGAGGTCCAGGCGCTGATCACCGCGCTCGGCACCGGCATCCACGACGAGTTCGACATCGAGAAGCTGCGCTATCACAAGCTGATCCTGATGGCGGACGCCGACGTCGACGGCCAGCACATCCAGACCCTGCTGCTGACGCTGGTCTTCCGCTTCATGCGGCCGCTGATCGAGCTCGGGCACGTCTACCTCGCCGCGCCCCCGCTGTACAAGATCAAATGGAACAAGAAGGGCGACGACGCGCAGTACGCGTACACGGACCGTGAGCGCGACGGCCTGATCGAGCTGCGCCAGCAGTCGAAGCCCAACGCCAAGCCGGACGACATCCAGCGGTTCAAGGGTCTCGGCGAGATGAACTACCCCGAGCTGTGGGAAACCACCATGAACCCGGCGACCCGGATGCTCCGTCAGGTGACCTTGGACGACGCTGCAACCGCGGACGAGCTTTTCAGCGTCCTCATGGGCGAAGACGTGGAGGCGCGCCGCTCGTTCATCCAGCGGAACGCCAAGGACGTTCGGTTCCTCGACATCTGATCTGCGGACACTGAGAAAAGGGATTTAGTAGCGTGACGGAACCGAACCCCACTCCAGACGAGACGCCCGCCGAGGGCAGCTCCGGGGTCGCCAGCCGGATCGAGCCGGTCGGCATCGAAGTGGAGATGCAGCGCTCGTACCTCGACTACGCGATGAGCGTGATCGTGGGCCGTGCGCTCCCCGACGTGCGCGACGGCCTGAAGCCGGTGCACCGCAAGATCCTCTACGCGATGTTCGACGGCGGCTACCGGCCCGACCGCGGCTACGTGAAGTGCGCCCGCGTCGTCGGCGACGTGATGGGCAACTACCACCCGCACGGCGACGCCTCCATCTACGACGCCCTGGTCCGCATGGCGCAGGGCTGGTCGCTGCGGTATCCGCTGATCGACGGCAACGGCAACTTCGGCTCGCCCGGCAACGACCCGGCCGCCGCCATGCGGTACACCGAGGCCCGCCTCGACCCGCTGGCGATGGAGATGCTGCGGGACATCGACGAGGACACCGTCGACTTCGTCCCGAACTACGACGGCCGGGCACAGGAGCCCACGATCCTGCCGTCGCGCATCCCCAACCTGCTGGTCAACGGCAGCACCGGCATCGCGGTCGGCATGGCGACCAACATCCCGCCGCACAACCTGCGCGAGATCGCCGCCGCCGTCCAGTGGTGCCTCGACCACCCGGAGGCCGACGAGGCCGAGACGCTCGACGAGCTGATCAAGATCGTCAAGGGGCCCGACTTCCCCACGAAGGGCCTCATCGTCGGCACCGCCGCTATCGTCGACGCCTACCGCACCGGCCGCGGCTCGATCCGCATGCGCGCCGTCGTCGAGGTCGAGGAGGACCCCCGCGGTCGTACGATCCTCGTCGTCACCGAGCTGCCCTACGCGGTCAACCCCGACAACCTGGCCGAGCGCATCGCCGACCTGGTGAAGGAGGGCAAGCTCGCCGGCATCGCCGACATCCGCGAGGAGTCCTCCGGCCGCACCGGCATGCGCCTGGTGATCGTGCTCAAGCGCGACGCGGTCGCCAAGGTCGTGCTGAACAACCTGTACAAGCACACCCAGCTGCAGGAGACCTTCGGCGCCAACATGCTGGCCCTGGTCGACGGCGTGCCGCGCACGCTCAACCTGGCCCAGTTCGTGCGGCACTACGTGACGCACCAGATCGAGGTCATCGTCCGGCGCACGCGGTACCGGCTGCGCAAGGCCGAGGAGCGCGCGCACATCCTGCGTGGTCTGGTCAAGGCCCTCGACATGCTCGACGAGGTCATCGCCCTCATCCGGCGCTCGCCGAGCGCCGAGGAGTCGAAGACCGGCCTGATGAACCTCCTGGAGATCGACGACATCCAGGCCACCGCGATCCTCGACATGCAGCTGCGGCGCCTCGCCGCGCTGGAGCGCCAGCGCATCTTCGACGAGCTGGCGAAGATCGAGATCGAGATCGCGGACTACAAGGACATCCTCGCCACGCCGGCCCGACAGCGGCAGATCATCTCCGAGGAGCTCGCCGAGATCGTGGCCCGCCGCGGCGACGACCGGCGCACCCAGATCATCCCGTTCGACGGTGAGGTCTCCATGGAGGACCTCATCGCGCGCGAGGACGTTGTGGTGACGATCACTCGCACCGGCTACGCCAAGCGCACCAAGGTCGACCTGTACCGCTCGCAGAAGCGCGGCGGCAAGGGTGTCTCAGGCGCGACACTCAGGCAGGACGACATCGTCAGCCACTTCTTCGTGTGCTCGACGCACGATTGGATGCTGTTCTTCACGAATAAAGGACGCGTCTACCGGGCAAAGGCGTACGAGCTACCCGAGGCAAGCCGGGTGGCCAAGGGGCAGCACGTCGCCAACCTGCTGGCCTTCCAGCCGGACGAGCACATCGCGCAGGTGATCGAGATTCCGAACTACCAGGTGGCGCCGTACCTGGTGCTCGCGACCAAGGAAGGCCTGGTCAAGAAGACCAAGCTGGAGGAGTTCGACTCCAACCGGTCGGGGGGCATCATCGGGATCAACCTGCGAGACGATGACGAGCTGGTGGGCGCGGCACTGCTCGGCCCGGAGGACGACCTCCTCCTGGTCAGCAAGCAGGCGCAGGCCATCCGGTTCACGGCCAACGACGACACGCTGCGTCCCATGGGGCGGGCGACGTCCGGGGTGATCGGCATGCGGTTCACCGACGGTGACGAGTTGCTCGCCATGGAAGTGGTACGTGAAGGGATGGATCTGGACGTGCTGGTCGCCACCGACGGTGGTTTTGCCAAGCGCACGCCCATCGAGGAATATCCGGTGCAAGGTCGCGGCGGCAAGGGTGTGCTCACCGCTAAAATCACGTCGCGTCGCGGAGGCCTCGTGGGCGCGGTGGTGATCAGCCCGGACGATGAGCTGTTTGCCATTACATCCAATGGTGGCGTGATCCGGACTCCCGTGAAGCCTGTACGGCGCACGCGGGACCGGAACACAATGGGGGTCAAGCTCATGGACCTGCCGGAGGGTGTGACCATCGTCGCGATCGCCCGTAACGCCGATGAGCCCGACGAACAGGACTAGTTGATGACAGACACACAGGCGAAGTCGGGGACCGCCTCGGCAGCAACCGACGAGGCCGGAGAGGCCGGAGAGGCTGCCATGACGGGATCTGACTCGGGGGCGCCTGCCGCCGGCGGGGAGGCTGGCGCGTTCAACGGGAACGGGCTGGCCGGCGAGACCACGACCGGAGGCACGCCGAAGTTCATGCGTGCGCCGGGCATGGCCCCGCCGCCCGATTCACTGACTGTGCCGATCCAGTCGCCGGCTTCGGTTGTCGGATCGGCCGCGCCGCCGATGTCGATCCCGGCGGGCGTGAAGCCCGTGAGCGGCTCGGCGACGGGCACCGCGAGCGTCTCGGCAATCGCGCGGGCGGCCGTGCGCACGCCCGCCGCCGCGGCGACCCAGGCCATCAACGCGCCCGCGGCGTCGGCGTCCGGCTCCGCGCGCGTCACCGAGGCCGTCCGGGCCGCTCGCAAGACGGTCAGCTCGGCCGTCGGCCGCGGCCCGCGCCGGGCCCGGCTGCACCTCAAGCGCATCGACCCGTGGTCTGTGATGAAGTTCGCGTTCGCGGTGTCGTTCGTGCTCTTCGTGGTCGTCATCGTGGCGACCTCGGTGCTGTACCTCGCCCTCGACGCCATGGACGTGTTCAACAGCGTCAACAAGATGCTGGCCGACATCGTCAGCTCCACCGGCGGCGAGTCGAACAACACCTTCCGCATCACCGCGAAGGGCATCATCGGCGGCGCCGCCCTCCTGGGCGTCGTCAACGTCGTGCTCTTCACGGCCCTCGCGACGCTGGGCTCGTTCATCTACAACGTGTGCGCCGACCTGGTCGGCGGCATCGAGCTGACCCTCGCCGAGAAGGACTGACCTGCGGTTCCGGTTCCCCTCGGCGCGCCGGGGGGAACCGGTTTGAGGGCAGCGGGCCGGGTACGGTAACCTTCATCGTCCGCACAACGGGGCTATAGCTCAGTCGGTTAGAGCGCAGAGCTGATAACTCTGAGGTCGCTGGTTCGATTCCAGCTAGCCCCACGGGCCGGTAGGCGCCTCCTGCTCAGCGCAGGGGGCGCTTTCGCCTTGACGGCCCGTCGTTCTTCGCGCGGGCTGCGCCCGCTCCCCAGTGGGGGGCTTCGCCCACCCACACCCCCGATTTGTTGCGGCTTCGTCGTGGCTTCGCCGGTCTTCTTGGGCGGTTGGTTTTTCTCTTTGGGTCTGTCGGGTGTGTGACTGGCGTCGCGCTCCGTTGGTGTAGCATCGCTGCGGCGGCACAGGGGTTGTCCCCGTTGTCGTAGCGGGATAGGCGCAATCTGGTGCGCTGGTCCTCGGGGTGATCGTCGTTTTTCTGCCCTGAGGGTGCTGGTTCGAGTCCAGCTAGGCCCACATGTGGAAAAAGGTGCTGGTGGTCGTCGCAGTTGTCGGAGCCGCTGCCTACGTTGTGAAGCGCGTTCGCGCCGCCAACGAGGACCGGGCCCTGTGGCACGAGGCGACGACCGCTCCCGACCTGCGGTAGTCTGCGGGCTGGCGCGCTTGCGCCATCCCCGGCTCGCGGGGGCGTAGCTCAACTGGCAGAGCACCGCCTTTGCAAGGCGGGGGTTAGGGGTTCGAGTCCCCTCGCTTCCACCACTCCAGGCGTCTGGCCTGTGGCCTTCGCTTAACCAAGATCGCCGCTCGGTCCCGAGCTTGACCTCGCCGGGCGGCCAGCGGCGCTCCGCCGATCACGCAGCGAGAATTCGGCCGCCAACCGACGTAGCTCTCCAGCATGAGGCTGAGTGACTTGTGTCGCAGCGCCTGCGGGACGCAACTCAGCTCCGTCGGCGATGAGCACCGTGGCGAAGAAAGTGCCGCAGCGCACGGAACGCGGCACACCCGCCGTGCGACGCTCGCGACTCGTCCTCGATCCCCAGCGCGGCGAGCAACGCCCTCCAGGGGTGGAGACATCGCCGGCGCTGATCGCCGATCTTGCCGCGGTCCGGGTCCGGCGCCGCGAAGTCCTCAATGGACTGATCAACGAATGGCAGACCTGGGCTCAGCCTGTCGGGCTCTTTTGTCGGCTGACATTGACGTCGCGCGGCGCAGGTCGCAAGAATCAGCCGGCCGCTCATGCGCGGGACGCGCGGCGGCGGCAGCACAATCGCCTCAGGTGGGGATTTCACCACAATGCGTTCACGTCGCATCACTGCAATCGCCCTGTCTGTACTCGCGGTGACAGGGAGTTTCGTTGCTCTTCAGCCCGCCGCCGCGTACGCCACGGAGCCGGGGACCGATGGTCTCCTGGCAACGTCAGCGAACCAAGGCACATACATCGGCAACGCCGACGGCACGGGACAGCACGTGCCGTCGGCGTTGTCCTCAGCGCGATACGCGACCTGGTCGTCCGACGGCAGCCGCATCGCCTGGGAGAATATCGCCGGAGCTGCCGGTCTCGTGGTCAGCGACCCGGACGGCGCCAACCAGGTGCGGATCCCGAACACCATGTACTCGGGGGGTCCGACGTGGTTCGACTCGAACACCAAGCTGGTGTTCGCTGACTACCCGAACGACGACATCGCCGGCCATCCACAGCTTTACGTCACGTCGGTGCTCGGCACCGGGTCCAAGACCCCGCTGTTCGCAACCAACACGGGATGCACTGACTTTCATCCGCTTGCTCGTGGAAACCTGATCGCATTCACGCACTCATGCACCTCGTCGCCAAGTCAGGTCTGGCTCTACGACAAGACGACCGGTACTGCGCACAAGGTGCTCGACAACGCGTTCGACGCGGACATCTCGCCGGACGGCACCAAGCTCGCCTTCAGTCGACTTACGACCACGTACGGGGACGACCTGTTCGTGTCTGCGATCGACGGCTCCGGAGTCACCCGGCTCACCACCACGGGAGCCACCGAGAACAAGCGCCATTCGGCTCCGGTGTGGTCCCCGTCGGGCACGCGCATCGCGTTCTACAGCAACGGCGGGCCCTACGGCCAGGACACGGAGATCTTCGACATGGCAGCCAAGACCGAGACGGTCTGGCTCGCCTGGAGCTGGGGCGCGCCCTCCTGGCAGCCCATCAACCCCTCGGCGCCGAAGCCGCCCATGCAGCCCAATGATCGCGGCACCTACTATCCGATGCCGCCCTACCGCGTCATGGACACCCGCTCCGGCAAGGGAGCGCCGATGGGTGTCGTCGGCAATGGTGGTGTGGTGAGCCTGCAGGTCACCGGTGCGGGCGGTGTGCCCACGGATGCCTCGACGGTCGTGCTCAATGTGACCGTCACCGAGGCCGCGGGCCCGGGGTATGTCACGGTCTACCCGACGGATGTGGCCCGCCCGACGGCGTCGTCGCTCAACTACGTCAAGGGGTGGACCGGGGCCAACTCGGTCACCGTGAAGGTCGGCGCCTACGGCAGGGTGGATCTCTACAACGCCGGCGGCCCGGCACACCTCATTGCGGACGTCTACGGCTACTACACGCAGGGCCACGAATGCTGCTCGGGCTTCATGGGCGGGCAATACCACCCGTTGGCGCAGCCGGTCCGGCTGACCGACACCCGGGATTGGGGGGTCGGCCGGGTCCCGGCCGGCTACTACATCAACTCCGTTGCTTCCTGGGACAGCACCATCGACCCGCACGTGCACGCGTTCGCGGTCAACGTCACGGCCACCGCGCCGACCGGGGGCGGCTACCTGACCGCCTGGGACGGCGACGAAGGCAGCCTGCCCAACACGTCGACGCTGAACTACACGGCGAACGCCACCGTGCCGAACTTCGCCGTGGTTCCGACCACGCCCTGCAGCGACTGCGGCACCGCGACCGGGCTGCCGTCGATCGGGGTGTACACCAGCACCAACGCGCACATCATCGTCGACATCGTCGGGTACTACGACGATGGCACGCTGCCCGGCGGGCTGCGGTTCACGCCGGTCGTGCCGGCCCGGATCGCGGATACCCGCAGCGGGCAGGGCTGGCCCTCGCGGCTCGGACCCGCAGCCACGGCGTCGATCGCGACACCGAGCTCCATTGCGAACGTCGACACCCGGGCGCTGGCAACCAACGTGACCGCGGTCCTCCCGACCACGGCCACGTATCTCACGGTCTGGCCCAGCGGCAGCGGCAGGCCCGGTACGTCCAACCTCAACCCGACCGCCGGATCGGTCGTGCCGAACGCGGTGCAGACCATGATCGGCGCGGACGACAAGTTCAACGTCTTCAACGCCGGCGGCTACTGCGACGTGGTCGTGGACGTGGTCGGGACCTTCTACCAGTACCCACCCTCGGCGTCGGTGGCCACCAGCCAGTCGGCTCCCGCAACGGTGACCCCACAGCTGTCGACGCAGTTCAAGCGGCCCTAGCACGGCGAATCCGGTAACGCGTCTCGCGGCGCGGACGCGTTACCGGGTTCAGACCTGCTCGCCACGAAACGCTCGCCCGGGAAGCCCGGCGGTGATTCGTGCAACCGTCCGTGGTGGTGCTTCCGCCTTTACTCCTGACAGGAGGTGGCGGATGCCGCAAGCGACCGATGACGAGCACGAGTTCGGCGAGTACTTCGCGGCCCGGTACGACCGTGTTCGGCGTGTCGCGTACCTGATGTGTGGGGACTGGCACCGGGCGGACGACCTGGCCCAGGCGGCGTTCATCCGGCTGGCCCGGTCGTGGCGGTCGGTGCAGAGCCACAACGCGCTGGACAGTTTCGTGCGGACCTGCCTGATCCGCGCCGCGGTCGACGAGTCCCGGCGGCCGTGGCGGCGGGAACGCGCCGTGCCCTCCCTGCCCGACATCGCCGGCGTCGGTGGTGACGACGAAGCGTCAGCGCGGCGGCTGTTGATCAGCGCGGCGCTGCAACAGGTGCCGGCCCGGCAGCGAGCGGTGCTGGTCTGCCGCTTCTACGAGGACCTGGACGTCGCGGAGACCGCCGCGACGCTGAAATGTTCTACCGGAACCGTGAAGAGCCAGACGGCGCGCGGGCTGGCTACCCTGCGCCGGCTGCTGGGCGAGGGGTCGGACACCGTCGCGGCCCTGCCCGCGGCGCCCGGCAGCGACGCGAAGGGGGCTGCCGGTGTCTGAAGAGACGGTACGGCTGCTGTTGAACGACGTCGCCGGCGGCGACGCCCCGCTGACCGCCGCCGAGCCGGCGACGCTGTTCGCCCGGGCGCGCAGGGCGAACCGGCGGCGGGCCGCCGGCGCCGCGACCGCGACGGTCCTGTTGATCCTCGCCGGCGCCGGCACGGTCATCGCCTCGCAACGGTCGGACGACCGGCACGGCGACGGATCGGTGGCGTCGTCGCCATCGCCAACGCTGTCGCCATCGGTCAGGCCGCGTCTGCCGAGACCGAGCACCACTGCCTCAGGCCCGTTCTGCGGCTGGAACGACCAGCTTGCCCCGATGGTCATGGCGGGACTGCCGGTCAAGGGCGCGTGGGGAACGCCGTCGCAGGTCTTCGGAATATGCGGCGAAACCGCCGGGGTGCGGATCCCGGTGACCGAGGCCGGTCGGACCGGGGATGTCTGGGTCGTGATCTCCCTGAGCTCGCCCGACGAGGTCCGACGACAGGCCTGTGTGGA
This sequence comes from Dactylosporangium sp. NPDC005572, assembly GCF_040605515.1. NCBI lineage: Bacteria > Bacillati > Actinomycetota > Actinomycetes > Micromonosporales > Micromonosporaceae > Dactylosporangium > Dactylosporangium sp. NPDC005572. The sequence goes on from NZ_JBEXCY010000008.1 coordinate 29,066, forward strand.
CGGGTCCAATGGGGTCTGTGAACAGTTGCCGGACGGCTACCTGTGGTGGCAGGACTCCCAGGGAAGCAACACCCTGACGGGAAGTCCCGAGTTCTTCGGAAACAGCCGGTTGGGCACCGACGACGGCGTGCTGATCGACGTGACGTGCTTCAACCACGGCGTTGACGACAACGGCCGGCAGCTGACCACACCACCGTTGGACCACGCCGCATGCACGGGAGAACAGGCGCGGGCCCTCGCGCTGGAACTGGTCAAAATCGACTGGTTCCAGTAGGCCCCGGCGCGATGCGAACCAGCTCCGACACCACCGTTCTCGTCATGGCCGCTGAACGGCGGCGTTCCCACCCGCACGCACGGGCGACCGACCCGCCCGCGGAGCCATCGGCCGGCACAGCGCGCGGGTCGGTGGTTGCCGGCGCCGCCACCTGGTTGTTGTGCATGTGCAACGCGATGTTGCTCACGTACTTCGCGCATCTGCTCAAGCCCACGCCGGCGAGTTGGAAGGAGCTGGTCGGCGCCTGGGGGCAGTGGGACTGGGGTTTCTACCGGATTATCGCCACTGACGGCTATGACAGGATGTATACCCCGCAGGACACCCGTATCGGGGCGTTCTTCCCGCTCTACGGGCTGCTGGTCCGCTGGTTCGACTGGGTGGTGCCGGGGCCGCCGGTCTTCGCCGGGCTGGTGGTCTCCAGCCTGGCGCTGCTGGGCGCGCTGGTCATGCTGCACCGCCTGGTCGGTCGTGAGTTCGGCGAGCCGACCGCGAACCGGGCGATGGCGGTGCTGGTCGCGTTCCCGACGGCGTTCTTCCTCGTCGCGCCGTACCCGTCGAGCCTGATCCTGTTCCTCTCCGTCACGTGCATCTCCGCACTGCGAACCGGGCACTGGTGGGTCGCCGGTGTTCTCGCGGCGCTGGCGTCGGGCACGCGCGCCTCCGGGATGCTGCTCGCCGTGCCGTTCGCCTACGAGTATCTGCGGCAGCACGGGTTCGAGCTGCGACGGTTCCGCTGGGACGTGCTGGCGATCGGACTGGTGCCGGCCGGGCTGGTCGCCTTCGCGGCCTACACCCGGCACGCCTACGGCGATGCCCTGCTGTTCAGCCACGCCCAGGCGAACTGGGGCCGGCACTTCGCCGGACCATGGGTGTCGATCCTGGACACGATGCGCGGGCTCGCGACCACGCCGATCTCCGTCAACCAGGCGAACGTGCTGAACCTGGGGGCGGTGCTGCTGGCGGGAACGCTCCTGGTGCTGTCGTTCGTCGGGCCGTGGAGGCTGCCCCGGCATCTGCTGGCCCTTCCACTGGTGGGCGTCATGCAGTGGTTGTTCATCGTCAGCTTCCCGGGCTTTCCCGAGCCCACCGGCCGCCTGCCATCGGCCTCCCGGCATGTGCTGGAGATCTTCCCGGCGTTCGTGCTGTTGGCCCGGATGGCCCAGGTGCGGTACCTCGCGCGTGCCTACCTCTGCTCCGCTTTCACCGTGCAGGGCGCAGTCACGATCCACTACCTCAACGGCGGCTGGATCGCCTGACGGGGCGTCAGAGGCGGGTGGCCGTGCGGACCAGGGCGGCCAGCGCGCGGGACCGGCTGTGCGGTGGCCAGGCGATCAGGGTTGTCACCAGCGGCGCGTCCACCAGGGGTACCGCTGCCACATCAGCGTTCAGGTGGGCCCGGCACGACTCCGGGAGCGCCGCGGCGCAGCGGCCCAGAGCGATCAGCTGCAGCAGCTGCGTGTTGTCGCGGACCCGGGGGCCGGGGCCGTCCGGGTAGGTGCCGTCGGACTTCGGCCACGACGGCAGCGGCAGGTCCGCGACATTCTGGAGGTCGGACAGCCGCAGCCGCGCCGCGGTGGTGAGCGGGTGGCCCGCCGGCAGGACCGCGACCTGGGCCTCCGTCGTCAGCTCCTCGGTGTCGAGGCCGGCCGACGAGTCGAACGGGCGGTGCAGGAGGGCCACGTCGGCGCGGCCGTCGCGCAGGAGGCGCCCCTGCTCGCCGATGCCGCAGAGGATCACGTCGACCGGGGCCGCGTCGGGCTCGGCGGCGTACGCGGCGAGCAGCTTCGACAGCAGCTCGGTCGAGGCGCCGGCCTTCGTCACCAGGACCAGCCCGGCCTGGCCCGCGGCGGCGCGGCGGGTGCGGCGCTCGGCGGCCTCGACCGCATCCAGGGCGGCGCGGGCCTCGCGGAGCAGGACGGCTCCGGCCTCGGTCAGGGTGACCCCGCGACTGTTGCGCTCCAGCAGCGGTACCCCGAGCCGCCGCTCCAGCTGGCCGATCGCCCGCGACAGCGGCGGCTGGGCGATGCCGAGGCGCTGGGCGGCCCGGCCGAAGTGCAGTTCCTCGGCGACGGCCACGAAGTACCGCAGCTCGCGGGTCTCCATGGAACGCAACGATACCCGGGAGGTATCGCCGGCGACCCAAACGGTGTTGGAGACGCGGCGCGGGCAGCGACAGCATCGGATGCATGAGTGAACGCACGATTGCGCTGGTCACCGGCGCGAACAAGGGGATCGGGTACGAGATCGCGGCCGGGCTCGGCGCCCTGGGCTGGACCGTCGGCGTCGGCGCGCGGGACGAGGGGCGGCGCGAGGCGGCGGTGGAGAAGCTGCGCGCGGCCGGCGTCGACGCGTTCGGCGTGCCGCTCGACGTGACCGACGACGCGAGCGTGGCCGCGGCGGCGCAGCAGCTCGACCGGCTCGACGTGCTCGTCAACAACGCCGCCATCACCGGCGGGATGCCGCAGACGCCGACCACGGTCGAGCCTGCCACCATGCGGGCGGTCGTCGAGACCAACGTCATCGGCGTCATCCGGGTGACCAACGCGCTGCTGCCGCTGCTGCGCCGGTCGCCGAGCCCGCGGATCGTCAACATGTCCAGCACCGTCGGGTCGCTCGCCCGGCAGGCCGACGGGAGCCAGGACACGGGGCCGATCTCGGCCGCCTATGCCCCGTCGAAGACGTTCCTCAATGCGGTCACCGTGCAGTACGCCAAGGAGCTGCGCGGGACGAACATCCTCATCAATGCCGGCTGCCCCGGTTACACGGCGACCGACCTCAACGGGTTCCGCGGGTTCCGCACCCCGGAGCAGGGCGCCCAGATCGCGATCCGGCTGGCCACCCTGCCCGACGACGGCCCGACCGGCGGCTTCTTCGACGACAACGGCGAGATCGCCTGGTAACGGCGACGGCGAGATCGCCTGGTAACGGCAACGGCGAGATTGCCCGGTAGCTCAGTCCGGCGCGACGCGGGCGTGCAGGTGCATGTCGTGCCAGCCGTCCGCGTGCCGGGCCTCAGAGCGCTTCGTGCCCTCGAGCGGAAAGCCCGACCGGTCCGCCACCCGGCAGGAGGCGACGTTGCGTGTCGAGTGGTTGAGCTCGATGCGGTGCAGTCCGACCGTCGCGAAGCACCACCCGGCCAGGGCCGACAACGCCCGCGGCGCCAGGCCCAGGCCGCGCTTCGACGGCAGCACCCAGTACGACACCTCCGCCAGGCCCTCGTGCAGGCTCAACCGCCGCAGGCTGATCTGGCCGGCCACCACGCCGTCATGCACGACGGCCCAGCCGGCGCCCGACTCCTCACGCCAGCGGGCCGGCCAGGTCGCCAGCCAGTCGGCGGCCTCCTCGTCGGTCATCGACCGGCAATGCCACTGTTGGATGTCGGGGTCGGCGTACCCGGCCAGGACCGCGGGGCGGTCGGCCGCGCGCCACGGGCGCAGCAGGAGGCCGTCCGCCGGGATCGACGGCTGGGCCGACCACGACAGCGTGCCGGGCGGGACGGCCGCGGAAGTCAGTGAGGGCATGGAGCCGACTGTAGGGTTGCAGCGGCCACCAAAGACTCCCCAAAGGGAACTCACAAGGTTTCCGACTGGCGGTGATCACGGCAGTGCGGAGTGTACTCGCCCGGCGGGAATCCCGCGGACGAATACCCGAACGCGGGACCCACGATCGGCTTATCTAGGGAATATTGGTACCCGTGAGAGGACGGCATCGGGCAACGGACCTGAGAAGCAACGGGTTCGTCGCCCTCGCAGCCGGCATGATCCTTCCCCTTGTCGCGATCGGCGCCGTCTACGGCGGCTTCCGAGCGATGTCGACGGCGGGATGCTCGGGGACGGTGCGACTGTCGGTCGCGGCGAGCCCGGAGATCGCGCCGGCTATCAAAGACGCCGCAACCCGCTGGCTGAAGACCGAGCCGCGGGTCGGCAACGAATGCGTGGCGGTCGATGTCACGCCGGTCGCCGCGGCGGAGGTCGCCGCCGCGATCGCCGGCGAGAGCGGCGCCAAGCTTTCGGGCGTCGGCCAGGCCGACGGGAAGACCCAGGTACCGCACGTCTGGATCCCCGACTCGTCCCTGTGGCTCCAGCGCATGCGTGCCGCCCGCGGAGATCTCGTAACGCAGGTCGCCCCGTCGCTCGCCCGAAGCCCCATCGTCCTCGCCGTGCCCGAGCCGACCGCCAAGTCGCTCGGCTGGCTGGAGAACAAGCTGACCTGGAAGCAGGTCCTCGAGCAGATCGTCGGCGACACCCGCATTAACCCGGGCATCGTCGACCCCAACCGTGACTCGGTCGGCGTGTCGACAATGGTCGCGATGGCCTCGGTGCGCGACCAGTTCGGCGCGGAGGGCGACGCGCTCACCGTCGGCGCCGTCAAGGCACTGACGACCGGAAAGTCGGAGCAGCCTTCGGGCCTCCTGGCGCGCTTCCCGCGCGACGCCGACCCGCGCACGCTGTCGACCGCGGTGACCCTGGCGCCGCTGTCGGAGCAGGCGCTGCACGCCTACAACGCGGCCGGCCCGGCGGTACCACTGATCGCGGTGTACCCCGACCCGGCCCCCATCGCGCTCGACTTCCCGTTCGCGGCGATGCCCCGCCTGTCGCCGAACCGGGCGGCCGCGGCCGACCAGTTCCTCTCGGTCCTGACCGGCAACGACTTCCGCAACGTGCTCGCCACGCACCACTTACGGGCCAACGACGGCAGCGTCGGGGTCGGCATGACCCTCGGGCCCAGCGCGGCCAGCAGCGGCGGCGTCACGCCGGTGCCCGACCCCGCGGTGATCTCGAAGGCCCTCCAGATGTGGGTGGAGATCACCCAGCCGTCGCGCATGCTCGCCGTGCTCGACGTGTCGCCGGCGATGAAGGCCCAGGTACCGGGCGCCGGCGTGACCAAGCAACAGGTAGCGCTCCAGGCCGCCGTCGGCGGCCTGGACCTCTTCCCGGACTCGTGGGCGGTCGGCCTGTGGTCGTTCTCGACCGGCCACCACGAGCAGGTCCCGATCGGCCCGCTCACCGCGCAGCGCGACCAGCTGCGCGGCGCGATCGGCGGCCTCAAGACCGACACCAAGGGCTCCAGCGGGCTGTACGACACGATCTTCGCCGCCTACAAGACCGTCCAGCAGGGCTGGGACTCCGGCCGCGGCAACTCGGTGGTGGTCATCACCGGCGGCCGGAACACCTCGGGCAGCCTCTCGCTCGACGCCCTCGTCGACTCGCTGCAGAAGGTCGAGAACCCGGACCAGCCGGTGCAGATCATCGTCATCGGCATTGGCACCGAGGTGAACCAGGCCGAGATGCAGAAGATCGTCGACGCGACCGGCGGTGCCGTGTTCGTCGCCACCGACCCCTCGAAGATCGGTGAGATCTTCATGAAGGCGCTCGCCCTGGACGACGGGCGATAGAAACTGCGGCATGAGCAAACTCGAGACCGTCACCGCACTCTCCGCGCCGTCCCTCCTCGCCCCACCCGTGCTGGCCGCCCTCCAGTCCTGGCCGCCCGCCGCCGACGTGCTCGCGGCGCCGATCGACCCGGACCTGGCCGACACGGCCGCGTTCTGCGCCGCCTACGACGTCGAGCTGACCGCCTCGGCGAACTGCGTCGTGATCGCGGGCAAGCGCGACGGCGAGATGCGGTACGCGGCCTGCGTCATCCTGGCGACCACGCGCGCCGACGTGAACGGTGTGGCCCGCAAGCGGCTCGACGTGCGCAAGGCGAGCTTCGCGCCGATGGAGTCGGCCGTGAGCCTGACGCAGATGGAGTACGGCGGGATCACGCCCATCGGCCTCCCCGCCACATGGCCGGTGTGGATCGACGCCCGGGTCGTCGACGTGCCGGAGGCGGTCGTCGGCAGCGGCCTGCGCCGCTCGAAGATCGTGCTGCCCGGCGCGTTGCTGGCGCAGCTGCCCGGCGCGTCAGTGGTCGAGGGCCTGGCTCTCTGACACCTGCCGCTTCATGCGCGCGAGGATGGCGGTGCCACCCCGCACCCGCAGCGGACTGATCGCGGCCGCGAGCCCCATCCGCTGGTAGAGGTCGTTCGGCACCGCCAGTACCTCGTCCACGTCGGCGCCGTCGAGCCCTTCACTGAGAATCCCGGCAAACGCGCGCGTCGTCGGCGCCTCGGGCGGGCAGTCGAAGTACAGCTGCACCGTCCGCTGCGGGGTGACCTCGGCCTTCAGGAAGAACGGCGTCTGGCACTCGGGCACCTGCTCCATCCCCGCGTGCTCGGCGAACTCAGCCGGCAACGGGGGGACCGCGTCGGAGTACTCCAGCAGCATCTCCAGCACCACGTCGCGGGGCGCGGAGGCAAACTCCTCGACGATGGCGGCGAGTTTGTCAGGCATGTCCACGAACCAACGCTAACGCGCGGACGGCCGGATGTTTCCCTCGATCATGGATGGGTTCGGGCCTCCGCGCGGGCGAAGCCCGCGGGCCCGTGGGGCGACGGCGACGGCAGCGTCCGTGGCCCCGGGGCGGATGCACCGGGGCCACGAGCGGTGTCCGCGGGAGCAACGGCAGGTAGCCCCGCGGACCGGGGTCCATCAGGAACCGCTCAGTTGTTCGGGGAGGCCTTGCTGATGCCGCCCAGGACCGAGTCCGGGTCGATCTCCTCGGCCAGGTCGCCGATCGACACGATGCCCACCAGGCCCTGGTGGTCGTCGCAGACCAGGACGCGGCGGACGGCCTGGTCGCGCATCAGGAGGGCCGCCGAGTGGATCGAGTCGTCCGGGCGGACCGTCACCAGGTCCTTCGACACGATCTCGCCGATCGTCGTGGCCGCCGGGTCGCAGCGCTCGGCCACCGCGCGGACCACGATGTCGCGGTCCGTCACGACACCCGTGAGCTCTGGGCCGTCGGCTACCACCACGTCGCCGATGTCCTGCTCGCGCATCGTGCGTGCGGCCTCCGCCAGGGTTGTCTCACTCGGTAGGTAGACCACGCTGGTGGTCATCACATCCCGGACCGTCTGGACTGTCATGGTTTGTACCTCCGAAGTGGTGGATGCACATGTGATACCCAGGGTGAAAGTCGGCTAACGATCATGAGTTTCGAGTGGCGGGTGTGGTCTGCGGCAAAGTCGCTTCCTCCGGTCCGGACGCCCTGACAGGATGCGAACCGGGGATGAACACAACGGGGAGGTACGGGCGCGGTGGCCGAGTGGAAAAGCTTCGTCGCGGTCGGTGACAGTTTCACGGAAGGGCTCGACGATCCGACGCCCGACGGGCAGGGGTTCCGGGGCTGGGCCGACCTGGTCGCGGGCGTGCTGGCGCAGGGTGCGGGGGAGTTCAAGTACGCGAACCTGGCCGTGCGGGGCCGGCTCTTCGACAACATCGTCGCGGAACAGGTGCCGCTGGCCGTCGCGATGAAGCCCGACCTCGTCAGCTTCGCCGGCGGGGGGAACGACGCCCTGCGGCGGACGTTCGAGGTCGACGCGCTCGTCGGGCGCTTCGACCGGACGATCGAGAAGCTCCGCGGTACCGGCGCGGATGTCGTTCTGTTCCGATGGGCCGACCTGACGGGGCGGATGCCCGGCGGCAAGATGCTCCGGCCGCGCGTCGACGCGCTGAACACGGCCATCGAGGAGGTCGGCGCCAGGCACGGGGCGCACGTCGTGAGCCTCTGGGACGACACCGAGTTCCTCAACCCGCGGCTGTGGAGCATCGACCGGCTGCACCTGTCGCCGTCGGGGCACCGGCGGGTGGCCGCGCACGTGCTGACCGAGCTGGGCGTGACGTGCGACCCGGACTGGCTGGCCGCGCCGGCGCCGCCGGAGGAGCTGTCGTGGGTGTCACGGAAGGCGGCCGACGCCAAGTGGGCGACCCAGCATCTCGCGCCGTGGGTGAAGCGGCGGCTGACCGGGCGTTCGTCGGGTGACATGGTGACCGCGAAGCGTCCCGAGCTCGCACCGCTGGAGCGCTAGGGTCGGGATTATGGCTGTTGCGAACGATCCGGCGCCCGAACTCGGCGCTTACGCGCACCCGGAGCGGCTGGTCACCACGGCGTGGCTGGCCGAGCACCTCGACGACCCCGGGCTGGTCGTGGTCGAGTCCGACGAAGACGTCCTCCTCTACGGCACGGGGCACATCCCCGGCGCGGTCAAGGTCGACTGGCACACCGAGCTCAACGACCAGACCACCCGCGACTACCTCGACGCCGAGGGCTTCGCCGCGCTGTGCCGCGCGAAGGGCATCGGCCCCGACGACACGATCGTGTTCTACGGCGACAACTTCAACTGGTGGGCGACCTACGCGCTGTGGGTGTTCGCCCTGTTCGGCCACCGCGACCTGCGCATCCTCGACGGCGGCCGGGCCAAGTGGATCGCCGAGCAGCGGCCGCTGACCCGCGAGGTGCCCGAGCGGGCGCCGACGGACTACCCGGCGGTCGAGCGCGACGACACGAAGATCCGCGCGTTCCGCGATCAGGTGCTGGAGCACATCAAGGCCGACCGGCCGCTGGTCGACGTGCGCTCACCGGGGGAGTACTCCGGGGAGCTGCTGCACATGCCCGACTACCCGCAGGAGGGCGCGCTGCGCGGCGGCCACATCCCGGGCGCGGTGAGCAAGCCGTGGAAGCAGGCGGCGCGCGACGACGGCAGTTTCAAGCCGGCCGACGAGCTGCACAAGATCTACGCCGACGAGCTCGGGCTGGCGAAAGCGGACGACATCATCGCCTACTGCCGCATCGGCGAGCGCTCGTCCCACACCTGGTTCGTGCTGACCCACCTGCTCGGCTACCCGCACGTGCGCAACTACGACGGCTCGTGGACCGAGTGGGGCAACACCGTCCGGGTGCCGGTGGTGAAGGGCAGCAACCCCCGGTAGGGATCGCTGCCCTTCGGGTCACCCGCCGGTCACTCGCCTTCGGGTGGCAGGGAGACCAGGTAGTCGACGACCTCGGAGTACCGCGCACTCGCCATCGCGACGGTGAGGTCGGCGGCGCCGTAGTACATGCGCAGCTCGTCACGGGCCTCGTCGTGCACGAGGCCCGTGGGGAAGACGACGTTGGGCACGTCGCCGACCCGCTCGTAGTGGGCGTCCGGACCGAGCACCCAGCTCGGGGTACGCCGGATGACCTTGGTCGGGTCGTCCAGGTCGAGCATGACCAGGCCGACCCGGTAGATCGAGGTCGCCACCATGGCCTTGACGCCGTGGTAGACGGCGAGCCAGCCGTGCGGCGTCTCGATCGGGGGCGGGCCCATGCCGATCCGGGTGGCGTCCCACCACGGGCCGGAGCGGGCCTGCATCACCGGCTCGGGCGTCGTCCACGAGCGCAGGTCCGACGACTTCGACAGCCAGACGTCGGCCCGCGCCGAGAGCACCGACACCGGGCGGTGGAACAGCACGTACTGCCCGTCGATCTTGCGGGGCAGCAGCGAGGCGTTCTTGTCCTCGGGCGGCATCACGATGCCGAGCGGCTCGACCGACAGGAAGTCCTCGGTGCGGGCGAGCGCGACGCAGGGGCCACCCGGCCCGTACGAGGTGTAGGCGATGACGTAGCCGCCCAGCCCCTCGACGTAGGTGATCCGCGGGTCCTCGACGCCCCAGCAGCTGTGGGCGTCGGTGGGGTCGTCGGCGATGAGCGGCTTGCCCTCGACCACCCAGTTGGTGCGCCCGTCCTTGCTCCGGGCGACGGTGAGGTGCGAGATGCCGCGGCGGTCCTCGATCCGGCAGAGCAGGACGGTGTCGCCGTTGTGCAGGCAAGCGCCGGGGTTGAACACGCTGTTGATCGGATAGGGCCAATCCCCCGCACTCAGCAGGGGATTGGCGGCTTCCCGGTGGAACAGCTCCGCGTCAAAGTGCATCGGAATGGCCCTCCGTGGTGCGCGAGCGGGGCGGCGTTGCGGTCGCGCTGAAGCCTGCCGAGGCCCGGCCCACGATCCGACCGTGGTTCCCAGCCTTGGTGGACATCGTGGTGACCGGGAGCGACGTCGGCACCGGCGCCGTGGCGACCACCGGGTGGGGCAGAGCGGCCAAACCGGCCCTGAGCAGGCTGAGCAGCGCTTGGTAATAGGCTAGCGTGGACTCGGCCCCCTGGTTCCCATTTGGCTCAGTAGCAGACAAACCATCGTGGCAGGCGCCGGAGGCATCGACGTAGAGCCGCGCCCCGGCCCGGTTGCGGCCGAGGAACCAGGCGTAGCCCCAGCCGGCCAGCCGCGCCAGCACCGGGTCGGCGGTGTGCTGCCACGCGTCGACGAGCGCCTCGGTGATGGCCGCCGCGTCGATCGGCTGCTCGTCGCCGTCGTCCGCCAGCCACAGCGCCGGCGACTCGCCCCGCCGGTGCCAGTGGTTACCCACGCAGCGCAGGGTGCCGTCGGCCAGGCCGACGTGCTGCACGTACCAGTCGAGCGCGGCGACCGCGCGGCCGGCCGCGTCGTCGTCCTCCAGCAGCGCCGCGCCGAGCAGCATGGCCTGGGCGAGGCGGGCGTTGTCGTAGGTGAGCTCGGACTCGAACCAGCGCCAGGCCGGGTCGGCTGCCGACGTCTCGACAAGCGCCTCGTCGAGCCGGCGCAGCAGCGGCGCGGCCTGGTCGGAGCGGCCGGCCCGGGCCAGCCCGATCAGCGCGTAGGCGCCGGCCCGCAGGCCCAGGTCGGGCAGTGCGGCGGTGCGCGGGCCCAGGTCGTCGAGCAGCGCGGCCGCCGGGCGGCGGATGTCGTCGGGCACCGCGGGGGTGCCGACGAGCACGCCGAGCGCCCACACTGTGCGGCCGACGTGGTCGCCCATGTGCGGCCAGTCCTGCCAGGTGCCGCCGTAGCTGAGCACGTTGTGCATGGAGCCCGCCGGGTCGTACGCGGCGATCAGGAACCGCACGGACTGCCGCAGCCAGCGGGTGGCCTGGGCGGTCTGCTTGGCGTCGGTGCCCACGGCGAGCAGGTCGGCGGCCACGATGGCCAGCCGGGCCACGTCGTCGACGCAGTACCCGGACGCGGGGTCGGGGTTCGGGCCGCGGGAGAACTGGAGGATGCCGATCTCGTCGGTGAGCTTGTCGAGGTGGGCGAGGTTGAGCGCGGGCGCGGCCGCGGTCGCGTGGCCGGGCCTGGCCGCCGCGGCCTGCGTCTGCTGCACGACCTCGGCGAACAGGTCCGCCTCGCGGGCGGCGACGGCCGGCCAGGGCAGCCAGGCGGCGCACGACTCGGCCACCGACTTGGCCGCGGCGAGCGCGCGGGCGTCGGTGAGCAGGTCGATGATCTCGGTGGCGAGCGCCGCGCCGTCGCCGATGGGCACGACCCGGCCGGCGCCGCCGGCCAGCATGTCCTCGGCGTAGCTGTACGAGGTGGACACCGCGGGCAGGCCCGCGCCGAGCGCGAACGTGAGCGCGCCCGAGCAGATCTGCTCCGGCTGGCGGTACGGCGTCACGAACAGCGTGCTCGCGTGCAGGATGGCCGACAGCTCGTCGAGCTCGAGGAAGGCGTCGACGAAGTGCACGTTGTCGCCGAGGCCGAGCCGCTTCGCCTGCTCGTGCAGGCCCTCCCGGTAGCGCTCGCCGTGCTCGCGCCGGATCTCCGGGTGGGTGCTGCCGGCCACGATGTACTGCGTGTCCGGGTGCTTGTTGACCACCTCGGCGAGCGCGTCGATCGCGATGTCGATGCCCTTGCCCGGGCCGAGCAGGCCGAACGTCGTGAGCGTCGGCTTGCCGGCCACCGTGTCGAGCAGGTCGCGCAGCTCGGGACGCAGGGTCGCCGGGTCGGGGGCCTGCCGCATCGCGTCGGGCGCGCCGTGCGGCACGACCACGAGCTGGTGGCCGGCGGCGATGCCGGTCCGGATGGCCACGCGGCGGGCCGTCTCGGTGAAGACCGTGACCCGGGCGGCCCGGGCGCACAGGGCCCGCAGCGTCGCGGCCTGCCCCGGCGAGGGGTGCGGCAGCACGGTGTGCAGCGTCAGCAGATACGCGATACCGCACGCGTTCAGCGCGCGGGTGAGTTCCAGCAGGTGAGAGCCGTCCGGCCCGCCGAAGATCCCGTACTCGTGCTGGATCAGCACGACCTGGACGTCGGCCTCGCGCAGCACGCGGGCCGCCGCCGAGTAGTCCTCGATGCGGTCCTGGTTGATGGTGGCGACGACCTCGTCGCCATAGGTGTGCCCGTCCCGGTCGATGGCCACGACGACGGTCTCGAGATCGTCGGTGGCGACACCCAGTGCCTCGCGCAGATCCGCGGTGTAGGTCGCGAGTCCGCAGCGGCGCGGCAGGTAGGTCGACACGATACCGAGTCGATAGGAAGCGGCAGGGTGTGACATGAGCACATTGTTACCCCGCGCAACGTCAAAAAACCTTCATACGCCCGAATGAGGTGCGCTCAGCGGGTGGCCAATCCGACCACCTTATCCGGTTTTCCGTGCAGGTCAGCGGCGCTTCACCCGTAATCACCCGCACCGGTTGAACTGATCACTGTCAATTACCACGATTTCACCCGTCGATCGGCGAACGGTAACGTAGTGTGATTACGGCCTGTGGGTCCATTCCGGCAGCGGTTCGCGGGCGTCGATCCATTCCGCCGGTATCCCGGCCCGGCCGGTGTGCGCCGCGACCACCCCGCCGGCGATCGCGCACAGCGAGTCGACGTCGCCGCCGGCCCGCACGCAGGTCTCCACGGCGCCCGGGTAGTCGTCGAAGCGGGTCGCCGCGACCCACAGCGCGAACGGCACCGTGTCCTGGGCGAGGGCGTGCGAGCCGTTGCCCAGGTCGGCGGCCACCTCGGCGATGTCCGCGTCCGCCGGGCGCCGGGACGCGCGGCCGACCCCGTCGCGGACGTCCGACGGGGGCAGCTGGTTGAGCACCAGGCGCAGCAGGGTGCCGGGCTCGGCGTGCCGGGCTGCGTGGGCCGCGGCCAGCGCGACCGCGACCGCGCCGGCGACGCCCTCGGGGTGCCGGTGGGTCACCTCGGCCGACAGTGCCGCCTGCCGCGCGGCGAGGTCGGGGTCGTCGGCGAAGAACGCGCCGAGCGGGGCGACGCGCATCGCCGCGCCGTTGCCGCTGGACCCGCGGCCGGCGAACAGCGCCGCGGCCGCCTCCCGCCAGGGCACGCCGGCGCGGATGTTCGCCAGCAACGTGACCGACCCGCGGCCGTAGCCCCGGTCGGCGCTCCACCGCTGGGCGAACGCGTGCGCGAGGCGGTCCTGGTTGACGCCGCCGTCGCGGTACAGCGCCTCGACCAGCGAGCAGGCCATCTCGGTGTCGTCGGTCCAGCGCCACGGCCCGGGCGGCAGCCGCAGCTCGCCCTCCAGCGGGGGTCGCATCTCGTACGGCGCGCCGATCGCGTCGCCGACGGAGAGGCCGGTCAGGCTGTCGTGTGCGGCGCCGTGATCCACCCGCCGAAAATAGTCGATGGCCGCCGGGAACGGGTTCGGCGGATCGGGGCTCTCCTGGGGTATGAAGCGTCGGGAACTGCTGGGCCTGGGCGGCGTGGTGCTACTGGCCTCCTGCTCGTCTGATTCGTCCTCGGTTCCGCCTGCTTCGGGGGAGCTGCTCGCCGTCTCGATGCCCGAGGGGACGGTCGTGCTCGACTCGGGCACGGCGCGCAAGGTCGCGACCGGGGCGCTGCTGACCGGGGACCGGCTGGTCGGCTTCGACCCGGACGGGCGGGTCGTGGTCCGCAACGCCGCCGACGGGTCGGTCGTGACGGCCGCGGCGGTGCGCGGGAACCTGCGGCTGGCGGCCGCGGCGCCGGATGCCGGGCTGCTCGCGCTGGTGGAGGGGGCCGCCGGCGGGCGCAGCCAGACGACGATCGTGGTGGCCGGGCCGACCGGGGAGCGGCACCGCCTGACGGTGCCCGGGTTCGTCGAGCCGGAGGCCTTTTCATCCAGTGGTACCGAGTTGTTCGTCCTCGACATGCTGCCGCCCGAGCATCCCGACCGCTACCGGGTGCGCGTCCTCGATCTGACCGGCGGACAGCTGCGGGCGCTGAACCTGCCCGGTGAGAACGCGGGCATCAAGGTGCTCGTGCCGCCGGGCGCCGAGGAGGAGATGCGCGGCGAGGGGCGCCAGGCCGTGTACGACGCGCGGCGGGAGCGGCTCTTCACGCTGTACAGCCACCAGCCCGATCACCAGCACGTGCGCGACCTGCTGAATCCCGGCGCCCGGGACGGCAAGCCGGACGTGCACGCGTTCGTGCACACGCTCAGCGTCTCCGGTGGCTGGGCGGTCTGCGTGGATCTGCCCTCCGCGTTCGGCACCGGGGCGGTCTCCGGATTGACCATCGCGCAGTCGGCCGACGAGGTGTGGGTGGCGGACGCCGGCAAGGGTCTCGTCGCCGTGATCCACGCCGACGCCCTGGCGGTGACGAACGAGATCACGGCTCCTGTGGTGGACGGGGCGGCGGCGTCGGCCGCCGCCGGCGGGCGGTTCTATCTGGCCGCCGGCCGGCAGGTGATCGTGCTCGACGTGGGCGCGAAGGAGGTCGCGGCGTCGTGGGCGCTGCCCGCGGACGCTCTGGGGATCGCGGTGTCGAGCGGGCACCTGTACGTCGGGCAGCCCGATGCCGTGCTCCGCCTCGATCCGCTGACCGGCGCGACCACGGGTCGGGTGGCGATTCCGGGGCTGGTGGGCCTGCACCGGGTGGTGGGCTGAGGAAATTGTCGGTGGGGCGCGGTAGCGTGCCCGCGTGGATCGGACGTTCCAGGTCGACCTGCGAGGCGTGGTCGACCTTCTCAGTCATCACCTCTATGCGAGCCCACGCGTCTACGTGCGGGAGCTGCTGCAGAACGCGGTCGACGCGATCACCGCCCGCGGCACCGGCGGCGGGCGGATTCGCATCGAGGCGCCCGACGCGACCGGCGACGGCACCCTGCGGGTGTCCGACAACGGCGTCGGGCTGTCCGAGGAGCAGGTACACCAGTTCCTGGCCACGATCGGGCGCAGCTCGAAGCGCGACGACTTCGGCTTCGCCCGCCACGACTTCCTCGGCCAGTTCGGCATCGGCCTGCTCTCCTGCTTCCTCGTCGCCGACGAGATCCGGGTGCTCACCCGGGCGGAGGGCAGCCCGACCGTGCTCTGGCGCGGCTTCGCCGACGGTCGCTACAGCGTGAGCCCGGCCGCGGCCGAGCGGTCCGAGGTGGGCACGACGGTCACGCTGGTGCCGCGCCGCGACGCGGAGCAGTGGCTGGTCCGCCGCACGGTCGCCGAGCTGGCCACGCTCTACGGCTCGCTGCTGCCGGTGTCGGTCGAGGTCGCCGACGTGCCGGTGACGGGCGGCGGGCTGCCCTGGCAGGGGCCGGCGGACGGGCGCCGGGAGCGCCTCGCCGCCTACTGCCAGGAAGTCTTCGGCTTCATGCCGTTCGACGTGGTCGACCTGTCGGTACCGGCGGCCGGCCTGACCGGCGTCGCGTTCGTGCTGCCGACCCCGGCCAACCCGGCCGCGCGGGCCGGCCACCGGGTCTACCTGAAGCGGATGCTGCTCGCCGAGGGCGCGGAGGGCGTCCTGCCCGAGTGGGCGTTCTTCGCCCGGTGCGTCATCGACACCACCGAGCTGCGGCCGACCGCCAGCCGCGAGGCGCTCTACGAGGACCAGCTGCTCGAGGCGACCCGCGAGTCGCTCGGCGACCAGCTCCGCGGCTGGCTGGTCCGGCTGGCGGCGCGCGACTCCCGGCGGCTGCTGGAGTTCCTCGACATCCACCACCTCGGGGTCAAGGCGCTCGCGCTGCACGACGACGAGATGCTCCGACTGGTCGACCGCTGGTGGCCGATGGAGACCAACCTCGGGCGCATGACGCTCGCCGACTTCCGGGCCCAGCACGGCCTGGTTCGCTACACGGTCCAGGTCGACGAGTTCCGGCAGATCGGCGCGGTGGCGGCGGCCCAGGGCATGCCGATCGTCAACGGGGGCTACACCTACGACACCCAGCTCATCGAGCGGCTGCCGGCGGTCGAGTCGGGCACCCTCATCGAGCGGGTCGAGCCGGGCGACCTCAGCACCCACTTCGACGCGCTCGACCCGGGCGTCGAGCTGGCCCGGCGGCCGTTCCTGGCCCGGGCCCAGCGGGCCGTCGACCGGCTCGGCTGCGAGGTCGTGCTGCGCGCGTTCGACCCGGTGTCGATGCCGGCGATGTATCTGCAGAACCGCTCGGCCGCCTTCGCCGCCGAGCTGCGGGCCACGCGGGAGCGGGTCGACGAGGTCTGGGCCGACGTGCTCGACGCGCTCGCGCGCACCGACGAGCAGGATCGCCCCCAGCTCGTCCTCAACTACCGCAACCCGCTCGTGCGGCGGATCACCGAGCTCGCCGACGACGACCTCGTTCGGCTCTCCGTCGAGGGGCTCTACGGGCAGGCCCTCCTGCTCGGGCACCATCCACTGCGGCCGGCCGACGCCGCGCTGCTCAACAGCTCGTTTTTGGGACTGCTCAACAAGGCGGTGGCGGGTGAAGACTGAGGAAGAGCTCTGGGGTCTGCTGCGGGAGGCCTACCACATGCCCTACGGCAGTGGTCAGATCGCGCTCACCGAGCAGATCATGCAGCACGCCGACGCGGGCGGGTTCGACGAGCTGCGGATCGCGGCGCGGCTGCACGCGACCACGGCCTACGTCCACGGGGGCGAGACGGCGAAGGCGTTCGTCACCTTCTCCTGGTGCCGCGCGGAGTACGACGCGCACCCCGACCGCTTCGACAGCAGCGACGAGCATCTGCTGCTGTGGCAGTTCAAATACATGGTGGCCGGGCTGATGAAGTTCCCGACCGTGCCGCTGGCCCGCACCTACGACGTCCTCGACGACATGGAGGGGCGGTTCCGGCGCGGCGGCCACAGCCTGCACACCGTCTACTCCTACCGGCACAGCGTCGCCGAGCACCTGGGTGACCCGGCCGCCGACGAGTGGTTCGACCGCTGGAACGCCGCGCCCCGCGACCAGAACAGCGACTGCATCGGCTGCGACCCGACGTCGAAGGTCTACCACCTGCTCAACCGCGGCCTCGACGAGGAGGCGATCGAGCTCGCCCAGCCGGTGCTCGCCGGCCAGCTCACCTGCGCCGAGCAGCCGCAGGGCATCCTGACCGGGCTGCTGCTGCCCTACCTGCGCACCGGCCGGCTGGAAGAGGCCGCCGACGCGCACCGCCGGGCCTACCGGGCGCACCGCTCCATCCTGGCCGACCTGCAGGACGTCGCCGAGCACGTGGTGTTCTGCGCCCGCACCGGCAACGAGGTGCGCGGCCTGGAGATCGTGCAGCGCCACCTGCCGTGGCTGGAGAAGGCGCCGCACCCGCAGGCGGAGATGTGGTTCGCCGCCTCCGCGGGGCTGCTGCTGAGCCGGCTCGACGCCGGGGTCACCATCGGTGCGACGACCGCCGGGGCGCTCGCCGACCGCCTCGCCGCCCGGGCCCGCGACCTGGCCGGCCGGTTCGACGAGCGCAACGGCACGCCCGCCGTCGGCCGCCGCATCGAGGCGGTGCTGACCGCCGAGCCGCTGGTCGAGCACCTGCCGCTGAGCGCGGTCGCCCGCCGGCAGGCCGACGCAACCACGCCCGGCCTGGCCGCGCCGCCCAGCCGGGCGGCCGAGCCGCTGCCGACCGACCCCGCCGAGCTGCTCGACCGGGCGGTGGCCCTGTTCGAGGACCACCGGATCTCGGAGGCACGGGCCGCCTGGGAGCACTTCGACGAGCAGCACGCCGAGCCGGCGCCCGCCCTCGCGGCCCGCCGGCTCGACGGCGCGGGCCGGCTGGCCACCGCCGAGCACCGCGACGAGGACGCCGCCCGCCTGTTCCGCGAGGCGGCCGCGGCCCACCGGGCGGTGGGCAGCGAGTTCGACGCGCTCGTGTCCGACGCCCGGGCCGCCGCGGCCGAGCACGAGTTCGACGAGCTGGAGGCGGTCACCGAGCGGATCCTCGCCGTCGCCGTCGCGGACGCCGACGCCCGGGCCGAGGCACACATCCGGCTGGAGTATCCGCTGCTCAACGCCGACCGGGTCGACGAGGCGCTGGCCGTGATCGACGCCGCGCTCGCCGAGGAGCCGACCCGGCCGGGGCTGCGGGCCGACCTCCACGGCCGGCGGGCCCGCACCCTGCTGGTGCTGGAGCGCTACGAGGAGGCGGTCGCATCGGCGGCCGACGCCCGCGAGCAGTTCGCGGCGCTCGGCGACCCGCCGCCGGCCGCGCTCGCCGCGCTGATCCAGGGCCACGCCCTGGCCAACCTGGAGCGGTTCGACGATGCCGTGGCCGCCTTCGACGCCGCGCTGGCCCTGGCCGTCGAGCGCGAGCCGCGGCTGTCCGCCCTGGTCGGGCGCGGCCGGGCCCGGCTGGCCGGCGACCGGTTCGACGCGGCCGTCGACGACCTGGTCGAGGCGATCGCCGATCACATCGCCCACGGCGAGGACCCGCCGGCCGCGGTGCTGCGCTTCGACCTCGCCCAGGCGTATTACCGGGCCGGGCAGCTGCTCGACGCCGCCGAGGCCGCCGAGAGCGCGCTCGAGGTGCTCGACCGGATCGAGGCGCAGGAGCTCGCCGACAACGTGCGGTATCTGCTGTCGCGGGTCTACCGCGACCTCGAGCAGCCCGACCAGGCGCTGGCGCTGCTGGAGACGCTCGCCGGCAACCTCGACGGGTTCGACAACCTGCCGTCGCGGGGGCGGATGCTGCAGGAGGCAGCGCAGCTGCTGTATGGCATCGACCGCGACGCCCAGGCGGCCGAGCGGTTCGCGGCGGCGGCCGAGGCGTTCCGCGCGGCCGGCGTCGTGACCGCCGAGCTGTTCAACCGGCGCATGCGGGCGCTGGCCCTGCGCTGGGCCGGCGACGGGCCCGGCTCGCTCGCGGCGCTGGCCGAGCTCGACGCCCTGCTGGCCACGGCAACCGCGGAGGCCTCCGCCGGCCCCGGCCTGGAGGAGCCCTGGCTGGTCTGGGAGCGGGCGATGACCGGCGCCGACGCGGCGCGCGTGCACGTCGGGGCAGGTCAGCTCGACGAGGCACTCGCCCGGGTGCGGGGTTCGGGCGACGCCTTCCGGGGCATCGGCGCGCTCGGGGAGGCGCTCGACGCCGACTTCCTGCACGCCGAGCTGCTCATGCGGGCCGGCGACCCGGTGGCCGCGGAGCCGCTGCTGCGCTCGGTGCTCGGGACGGCGCCCACGGGCTCGCAGGTCGGGCAGAACTCGGCCTGGATGCTCGCCGAGTCGCTCGAGATGCAGGGCCGGTCGGACGACGCGGCCCGGATTCGTGCCGAGCATCTCGAAGAACAGCCCGACGGTGAGTGACAACATCCACTTAACGAGCGTTCAGCATATCCCTTGACACGAGGTTAGGCTTTTCCCATGACGCTGGAACAGCAAGCCGTTCGCCCACCGGCTCAGTCCCGCGGGTCCGGACCCGCTGGTCAGCAGCCTCGGCGGCGCTCCCGGCGCGACGAGATCCTGGAGATCGCGGTCGGCCTGTTCGCCACCCGCGGATACCACGGGGTCTCGATGGACGACATCGGCGCGGCGGCCGGCGTGACCGGCCCCGCGCTGTATCACCACTTCGCCGGCAAGGAGGCGATGCTCGTCGCCGCCCTCATCCCGGTGAGCGAGCAGCTGCTCGCCGGCGGCAAGGAGCGCATCGCCGAGGCGTCCGACGACCCGGCCGCGGCGCTCGCCACGCTGGTCGACTTCCACGTCGAGTTCGCGCTGGCCAACCCGGCGGTCATCGCCCTGCACCTGCACGAGCTCGACCGGCTGCCCGACGAGCCGCGCCGGCAGATCCGCCGGCTGCAGCGGTTGTACGTCGAGGAGTGGGTAGGGACGCTCACCGCGCTGCGGGCCGGCGAGCTGACCGACGGCGAGGCGCGGGTGCTGGCGCACGCGGCGTTCGGTCTCATGAACTCGACGCCGTTCCTCGGCGGCGAGGTCGACCGGACGCGCCGGGCCGAATTACTGCGGGCAGCGACACTCTCCGCACTCCAGGGGTAACCCTCCGGGTGACTCCACAGAGTTATCCACAGCCCCGCCGCGTTCCCGCCCACAGAGTTATCCACAGGAGTCCCGCCGCATGCTGAGCTCGCTGCTCGTCGCCAACCGCGGAGAGATCGCACGCCGGATCGTCCGCACCGCGCGCCGCCTGCAGATTCGCACGGTGGCGGTGCACTCGGAGGCCGACGCCGGGCTGCCGTTCGTGACCGAGGCGGATGAGGCGGTGCTGATCGGCCCGGCCAACCCGGCGCAGTCGTATCGCAACACCGAGGCGATCCTGGCCGCGGCCAAGTCGACCGGCGCCGAGGCGATCCACCCGGGCTACGGGTTCCTGTCGGAGAACGCGGCGTTCGCGAGGACGGTGCAGGACAACGGCCTGATCTGGGTCGGGCCCGGCGCCGAGGCGATCGCGGCCATGGGCGACAAGATCAACGCGCGCAACCTGATTGCGGCGGCCGGTGTGCCGGTGGCGCCCGGCACGACCGACCCGGCCACGACCGTCGAGGCCGCCCTGGAGGCCGCGACCGCGATCGGCTTCCCGGTCATGGTCAAGGCGGCGGCCGGCGGCGGTGGCATGGGCATGGCCGTCGCGAACGACGAGGCCGGGCTGCGCGCGGAGTATGACAAGGTCCGCGGGTTCGCCGAGCGGATGTTCGGCGACGGGTCGGTGCTCATCGAGCGGTACTTCCCCCGTGTCCGGCACATCGAGGTGCAGATCCTTGGCCTGGCCGACGGCCGGGTGGTGGCCCTCGGCGAGCGCGAGTGCTCGGTCCAGCGGCGCAACCAGAAGCTCGTGGAGGAGACCCCGTCGCCGGCGCTCACGCCCGGGCAGCGGGCCGACCTGCTGGCCGCCGCGGTCCGGGCCGGCGAGGCGGTCGGCTACCGCAACGCCGGCACCGTCGAGTGCCTGTTCGACCCGACCACCGGCCAGTTCTTCTTCCTGGAGATGAACACGCGCCTCCAGGTCGAGCACCCGGTCACCGAGGCGGTGTTCGGCATCGACCTGGTGGAGGAGCAGCTGCGGGTCGCCTCCGGGCTGGCGCCGACCTTCGACCCGGCCGCGCTGACCGTCACCGGCCACGCGATCGAGGTGCGGGTCAACGCCGAGGACCCGAAGCGCTTCCTGCCCGGCCCGGGCGCGATCACGACCTGGGTCGAGCCGGCGGGCGAGGGCGTGCGGGTCGACGCCGGCTACGCGGCGGGCAACACGGTCACGCCCAGCTACGACTCGCTGATGGCGAAGCTGATCGTCCACGGCGCCGACCGCGCCGACGCGCTCGCCAAGCTGCGCGCCGCGGTCGCCGGCTTCGAGATCGTGGGCCCGAAGGTCAACCTTCCGTTCTTCGCCGAGTTGCTGGACAACGCCGAGTTCGTCTCCGGCGAGTACGACACGGGAATCGTGGGCAGGATGCGATGAGCTTCATCTCGATCCGCGAGGTCGGACCGCGCGACGGTCTGCAGAACGAGGACCCGGTGCCGGCCGACGCCAAGGTGCGCCTGCTCGACGCCCTGTCCGCCACCGGGGTCCAGCGGATCGAGGCGGTCTCCTTCGTCCACCCGAAGGCGATCCCGCAGATGGCCGACGCCGACGAGGTCTGGTCCCGCGCCGCCAAGCGCCCGGGCGTGCGCTACTCGGCCCTGGTCCCCAACTCGAAGGGCGCCGAGCGCGCGCTGGCCGCCGGGTTCAGCGAGATCGAGGTAGTGGTGTCCGCCTCGACCACGCACAACCAGCGCAACGTCAACCGCTCCACCGAGGAGTCGCTCGACGACATCGCGGCCCTGATCGACCTGCTGCACCGCTCCGGCGCCACTGCCGAGGTCATCATCTCGACGAGCTTCGGCTGCCCGTTCGAGGGTGACGTCGACCCGGCCCGGGTCGCGGCGATCGTCGACCGGGTGGTGGCCGACGGCGCCGACCGGGTCGCGTTCGGCGACACCACCGGCATGGGCACCCCGCGCCGGGTGGAGGACGTGGTCGGCCGGGTCCGCGACCGCCACCCCGACCTGCCGCTGCTCCTGCACTTCCACAACACCCGCGGCACCGCGCTGGCCAACATTCTGACGGCCCTGCGGCTGGGCATCACCGAGTTCGACGCGAGCGTCGGCGGCCTGGGCGGCTGCCCGTATGCGCCGGGCGCCACCGGCAACGTGGCCACCGAGGAGGTCGTGCACATGCTGCACGACATGGGGTACGAGACGGGGATCGACCTGAAGGCCCTCCTCGAGGCGGCCCGCCTGGCCCAGGAGATCGTGGGCCGCGAACTGCCGTCCGGCGTCCTGCGCGCCGGCCCCCGCCTGCCCTTCTGAGCTGCCCGCGGCGGCGCGCCGTGGGAGCGTGTCCGATTCGTCCGGATTTTGGGGACGGGCACCGGGCCGGCACGACCGGCTGTTGAGCGGTAGCAAGTTCGACACCACGCTCCGGGTGCCGATCAACATTTCGGCACCGGGATCCCTCTGATCCGCAGAGACGACCCGTCCCCGGGGTGACCCACCGGAAGGTTCCTGTTGGAGCTTCACCTCCGCGTCAGCTAACCTGAACGATCGTTAGGCATGAACGATCGTTCAGGACACCGACGCGGAGGTCGCGCTATGGAGGGTGATGCCCTCAACCAGACGCGCAAACGGATCGAGGCCGGGGGCGCGGAGAAATACCACGCGGCCAACGCCGCACGCGGCAAGCTGTTCGCCCGCGAGCGGGTCGCGATGCTGGTCGACGAGGGCTCCTTCGTCGAGGACGGCCTTTACGCCAACGCGCTGGCCGACGGCCTGCCGGCCGACGGGGTGGTGACCGGCTCGGCCACGGTCGACGGGCGGCCCATCTGCCTCATGGCCAACGACTCCACCGTCAAGGCCGGCTCGTGGGGTGCGCGGACCGTCGAGAAGATCATCCGCATCATCGAACGCGCCTATTCGGAGCGGGTGCCGATGGTGTACCTCGTGGACTCCGCCGGCGCGCGCATCACCGACCAGGTCGACCTGTTCCCCGGGCGGCGGGGCGCCGGGCGGATCTTCCACACGCAGGTGCGCGCCAGCGGCAGCATCCCGCAGGCCTGCGCCCTGTTCGGCCCGTCCGCCGCCGGCGGCGCCTACATCCCCGCCTTCTGTGACGTCGTCGCCATGGTCGAGGGCAACGCCTCGATGTACCTCGGCTCCGACCGCATGGTCGAGATGGTCACCGGCGAGAAGACGACGCTCGAGGCCATGGGCGGGGCCCGGGTGCACTGCGCCGAGTCGGGCGTCGGTCACTTCCTCTGCAAGGACGAGGCCGCTGCCATCGAGACGATTCGGCAGTACCTCTCGTTCCTCCCGTCGTCCTATGAGCTCGAGCCGCCGGTGACCGACGCGCGCCCGGCGACCGGCGTGCCGGACATCCCGGTGAGCGAGCGCCAGGCCTTCGACATGCGCAAGTTCGTCAAGGGCCTGCTGGACGAGGACTCGTACTTCGAGATCCAGGCCCTGTGGGCCCGCGAGCTGACGGTCGGCTTCGGCCGGCTGGACGGCCGCACGGTCGGCGTCGTCGCCAACAACTCGATGTTCAAGGGCGGCGTGCTCTTCGTCGACTCGGCCGACAAGGCCACCCGCTTCGTGCAGCTGTGCGACGCGTTCAACGTGCCCCTGCTGTTCCTCGCCGACGTGCCCGGCTTCATGGTCGGCTCGGCCGTGGAGAAGCAGGGCATCATCCGCCACGGCGCCAAGATGATCACAGCGATCTCCGAGGCCACCGTGCCGAAGATCTGCGTCGTGGTGCGCAAGGCCTACGGCGCCGGCCTGTACGCGATGGCCGGCCCCGGCTTCGAGCCCGACGCCACGATCGCGCTGCCCACGGCCAAGATCGCGGTGATGGGCGCCGAGGCCGCGGTCAACGCCGTCTACGCCAACAAGATCGCCGCGCTCGAGGACGACGAGGCCCGGGCCGCCTTCGTCGCGCAGAAGCGCGCCGAGTACGAGCAGGACATCGACATCATGCGGCTGGCCAGCGAGCTCGTCGTCGACACGGTCGTCGAGCCGGCCGCGCTGCGCGGAGAGCTGGTCCGCCGGTACGCCGCCGCGCGGTACAAGGACCGCACCTTCTCCCGCCGCCGACACGGCGTGACACCCGTCTAGCTGAATTCGGTCGGGGCCTATCGGCTCTGGACCCGACTTGCTAGCTGAATTCGGTCGGGGCCTATCGGCTCTGGACCCGATTTATTCGTCCGGAGGAACTGTCATGGTCGACTTCTCTCTCGGCGAGGACCTGGAAGCGCTCCGCGCGAGCGTCCGGGAGTTCGCCCACGACGTCGTGGCGCCCGTCATCGGCGACTACTACGAGCGCCACGCCTTCCCGTACGACCTGGTACGCCAGATGGGCAAGATGGGGCTGTTCGGGCTGCCCTTCCCCGAGGAGTACGGCGGGATGGGCGGCGACTACCTCGCCCTGTGCGTCGCGCTGGAGGAGCTCGCCCGGGTCGACTCGTCCATCGCGGTCACCCTCGAAGCGGGCATCTCGCTCGGTGCGATGCCGATCTTCCGGTACGGCACCGCGGAGCAGCGCCAGCACTGGCTGCCCAAGCTCACCTCGGGCGAGGCGCTGGCAGCGTTCGGCCTGACCGAGCCGGGCGCCGGCTCCGACGCGGGCGGCACCCGCACCCGCGCGGTGCTCGACGAGGAGACCGGCGAGTGGGTGATCAACGGCTCGAAGGCCTTCATCACCAACTCCGGCACCGACATCACCGCCCTGGTGACGGTCACGGCGATCACCGGCGTGAACCCGGACGGGTCGAAGGAGCTGTCGGCCATCATCGTCCCCAGCGGGACCCCGGGCTTCACGGTCCAGCCCGGGTACTCGAAGGTCGGCTGGTGCGCCTCCGACACCCACGAGCTGAACTTCGACAACGTCCGCGTGCCCGCGGCCAACCTGCTGGGCGAGCGCGGCCGAGGTTACGCTCAGTTCCTGCGCATCCTGGACGAGGGCCGGGTGGCGTTCGCCGCGCTGGGCGTCGGCCTGGCGCAGGGCTGCGTGGACGAGTCGGTGACCTACGCCAAGCAGCGCCACGCCTTCGGCCGCCCGATCGGCGACTACCAGGCGGTCCAGTTCAAGATCGCGGACATGGAGGCGCGGGCGCACACAGCCCGCCTGGCCTACCTGGACGCGGCAAGCCGCATGATCAACGGCCGCGACTTCAAGCGCCAGGCGGCGATCGCGAAACTCCAGGCGAGCGACGCGGCCGTGGTCAACGCCCGCGAGGCCACCCAGGTCCACGGCGGCTACGGCTTCATGAACGAAACCCCGGTGGCCCGCATGTGGCGCGACGCCAAGATCCTGGAGATCGGCGAGGGCACGTCGGAGGTCCAACGCATGATCATCTCCCGCTCCCTGGGCCTGTAGCCCACGTTCCTGCCCTGTCACTGCCACCTGCCCTGTCACTGCCACCTGCCCTGTCACTGCCACCCGCCCTGTCACTGCCACCCGCCCTGTCACCGCCACCCGCCAGTCGCCGCACGCACGCACGCCCGCCAGCCGCGGCCCTCGCCTCCGCTACGGCCGCCCGCCGCTCTGCCCATCCGACCGCCTCGCCGCCCCGTCCTCCGCCGCCCCATCTGACCGCCTCGCCGCCCGGTCCTCCGCCGCCCCGTCCGCCGGTGACGGTGAGCTGTCCGTCCTGCCGGCCGGGGAGTCGGAGGTGCGGCCGCCGCCCCGTTGTCCCGCCGCCGCCACTGTTGCCAACCCATCCCGTCGCGATCTTGGAGTTATGGTCCCGGCTTTATGTCGCTATTTCGGACTTACCCGGGACCACAACTCCAAGATCGCGCCAGGGTAGAGGCGGGGGTTGGCGCTGAGCGGGAAGGGTGACACGCGGGGAGGGCGGCGAGCGGGGGCGGCGAGCGGGGCCGGCGAGCGGGGGCGGCGAGCGGGCGGTGGTTTGGTAGCGACGCCGAAGCGTTCAGGAGTGGCGATGGACGCCCCGTGGCGGCGCTCGGCGGCGAGAATCTGACAGTTCTCCGTGGCGGTCCGGGGGATGTTGGCGCGGACGCGAGGCATGCTTGCATACTCCGATGTTCGCGAAACTGGGCGGCCTCGTTGATCGGTTTCGGTGGCCGGTCATCGGGGTGTGGCTCGTCGTTGTGGTCTGCGGGGCCGTGTTCGGTGCCGGGTTGTTCGACCGGCTGGCCACGACCACCACGAACCGGGCCGACAGTGAGTCGGCCGTGGCCCAGGACACCGTCGACCGGATCGCGCCGCAGGGGTCCCTCGTCATCGCCGTCATCGAAGGGCGCGACGTCTACGACGGTGGGCTCAACGCCAGCGTGAGCAAGGCCGCCAACGAGATCCGGGCCATGACCGGCGTCAAGGAGGTCAACGACCTCTACACCGGGCAGGGCGGGCAGATCGGCGCGGACAACATGAGCACCACCGTGCGGGTCGAGCTCGACCCCCGGCTCGGCGACGCCGACCGGGAGGCGCTCGAGGACCGGGTGCGGGACCGGCTCGAGATGATCGAGGCGCCCAGCGTGGTGGTCGGCGGGGACAAGATCGCCGAGCGGGCGTTCGCCGAGCAGTCCGTCGACGACCTTGCGATCGGGGAGAGTGTGGCCTTCCTGGCGCTCCTCGTTGCGCTCGTGCTGATCTTCGGCGGGGTGGTTGCGGCCAGCCTGCCGCTCGCGGTGGCCGTCGCCGGTGTGACCGGGTCGCTGCTGCTCCTGCTCGGGCTGAGCTACGTGACCAAGGTCAGCGAGTACTCGCTCAACGTCGTCACGCTGCTCGGGATCGGGCTCGCCGTCGACTACTCGCTCCTGATCGTCGCGCGGTTCCGGGAGGAGCGGCGCACGCACGAGCCGGACGACGCGCTCGTCGTCGCCGTCGAGCGGTCCGGGCGGGCGGTGGCCATCTCGGGGCTCGCGGTGGCGCTGACGCTCGGCGGGCTGGCCGTGTTCGCCGAGCCGCTGCTCGCCGCGGTCGCGCTGGGCGGTGCGGCGGTCGTAGTGCTGGCGACGCTGGCCGCGCTCACGCTGGTACCTGCGCTGCTTTCGCTGGCCAAGCACCGGATCAAGGCGTCCGCCGAGCCGAAGCGTAACCTGCTCGCCCGGCTCGCGACGAAGGCGCAGGAGAAGCCCGGGCCGGTCGCGCTCGCCGTGATCGCCGGGCTGCTCGTGCTGGCGGCGCCGCTGCTCGGCGCCAACTTCGCCAACTCCGACGCGCGGGCGCTGCCGCACAGCAACGAGGCGCGGCAGGCCTACGACGCGCTGCAGACGAAGTTCAACAACAACCATCCCGACGACGTCGTGGTGCTGGTCGAGGCCGGGCCGGAGCGCGCCGACGTGCGGATGTTCATGAACCAGATCAACCAGCTCCAGCAGGACCTCTTCCGGCTGGAGGTGCGCCGCGACGTCCCCAAGGGCTGGACGGTGCTCGACCTGACGCCGAAGGGCGAGGTCGGCGGGGCGGAGTCGTACGACCTGGTCCGCAAGGTGCGCGCGCTGGCGACGCCGTTCCCGAAGTACGTCACCGGACCCGCCGCCGAAGTGGTCGACTATCGCCAGTCGCTGGCCGGCCGCCTGCCCTTGGCCGCGCTCATCATCCTGCTCGTGACCGTCGTGGTGCTCTTCGCGCTCACGGGATCCGTGGTCATCCCGCTCAAAGCCGTGCTGATGAACCTGCTGACCCTGCTCGCCACGCTGGGCGTGCTGGTGGTGGTGTTCCAGTGGGGCTGGGGGCAGCTGCCGCTCTTCTTCGACTCCTGGGGTGGCGTCGACCTGACCACACCGGTGCTGCTGTTCGTGTTCATCTTCGGGCTCTCCATGGACTACGAGGTGTTCCTCCTCGCCCGGATCAAGGAGGAGTACGACCAGCGGCCGGACACCAACCGCGCCGTCCTGCGGGGCATCACGCGGTCCGGTCCGGTCGTCACCGCCGCCGCGATCTGCATCGGGATCGTGTTCCTCGGCTTCACCTTCGGCGGCCTGGTCGCGGTGAAGGAGATCGGCGTCGGCATGACGGTGGCGGTGCTCATCGACGTGACCGTCGTGCGTGGTCTGCTGCTGCCGGCGCTCATGACGATGCTGGACGAATGGAACTGGTGGGCGCCGAAGTTCCTGCAGCGCCGGCGGGAAGTCGTGCGGGTATAGACCAGCGTCGTAGTTCTGACGCCTGGCTTCTTCGCGGGACGCTCCGGAAGTACCCTTCCTCAACATGTCTCCAGGTCCGGACCATGATCCGCGCAACGCCGGGGCCGGGTTCGCCGCGACCTTGCGGGCCCGTCGCCTGGCGCGGGGTCTGACCCAGGAGGAGCTGGCCAGCCGGGCCGGCCTCGGCGTGCGCACGCTGCGCGAGCTGGAGCGCGGCCGGGTCGCCCGGCCGCAGCGCAACACCGTGTCGCTGCTGGCCGAGGCGCTGCTGCTGACCGGGTTGGAGCGCGACGACTTCCTGGCGAGCGCAAGCGCGAGCGCGGCGCGGCCGGACGCGCCGGAGGTCCGCCTGCCGGCCCAGCGGGCGCGGCCGGCGTCCACGCTGCCGCTGCCCACCCACCCGCCGCTGACCGGCCGGGACGCCGACGTCGAGGAACTGCTCACGCTGCTCGGCGGGCCGTACGGGGCCGAGCTCATCGCCCTCGTCGGGCTGGCCGGCGTCGGCAAGACCGGGCTGGCGCACGCGGTCGCGCACCGGGTCGCGGCGACCGGCGCGACCGCCGTCTCGGTCACCGTCACGGACATCTCGCAGCCGACCGACATCTTCGCCGCCGTCGCCGCCGTGTTCGGGGTGGCCCGGGCCGAGGAGCTGGTCGAGCGGTACGCGAGCCGCCCCGCCCTGCTCGTGGTGGACGGCGTCGACCGCTCGCCCCGCGCCGCCGTCGATGCGCTGAACTGGCTGCGCTCGCGCGTGCCGTCGGTGCGGATCCTCGCGACCACCCGGCAGCCGCTGGCTGGGGCGCTGCCCGGCGTCGTCGACTGGCGGGTCGAGCCGCTCGCCCTGCCGCCGCCCGGGCTGTCGCCGCCCGCGCTGCGGCGGGTGCCGGCCGTCGCGCTGTTCCTCGACCGGCTGCGCCAGGTGCGGCGCGAGCCGGTGGCCGACGGTGAGCTGGGCGCCGTCGCCGAGCTGGTGCGCCGGCTCGACGGGCTGCCGCTGGCGATCGAGCTCGCCGCCGCCCGCGGGCGGGTGCTGGAGCTGCCCGAGCTCCTGTCGCGGTACGGGAACCGGGTCCTGGACCTCGCCGCCACCGAACCCGCCGGCCAGCGGCTCCGCGACGCGGTCGCGGCCAGCTACCACCTGCTCGACGAGCGGGAACAGGCGGCGCTGCGGCGGCTCTCGACGTTCCGTGGCCGGTGGTCGGTCGAGCTGGCCGAGGCGCTGCTCGAGACCGAGGTCGACGTCGAGGCGATCCTGGACCGGCTGGTCGGGCTCGGGCTGGTCAGCGTCCGCGGGCCGGGCGACCTGCGGTTCCGGCTGCTCGACGTGGTCATGGACTTCGCCGCCGAGCAGAGCGCGAACGTCGGGGAGATGCGCGCCGCGCGCCTGCGGCACGCCGAGGTCATCACCCGGGTCGCGGTCCGCGTCTCGGCCGACCTCGTCGGGCCGGGCAGCGCCGCCGCGGTGTCGCGGCTCGACTACCTCAACAGCGACATTCGCACGGCGCTGCGGTACACCTCCGTCCGTGAGCCCGAGGTCGCGCTCCGCCTGGCCGGTGCCATTCCCCGCTGGTGCCGGCTGCGCGGGCGGGACGTCGAGGCGCACCACCTGCTGCGGCGGCTGCTCGACAACCGGCGCACCCGGGACTGCGATCCGCTGGTCCGGGCGATCGCCCAGGTCGGCGCGGCGATGCTGGCCACCGCGCACGGCCGCGGCGTGGCCGAGCTGTGGCCGACCGAGGCCGCGCTCGAGGTCGTGGTCGCGCACGGCGACACGAACACCGAGCTGACCGCCCGCGCGCTGCTGGCCGGCATCTGGCACGCGCTCGGCGGCACCGACGAGGCCCGGCGGCACTGCGAGGCGATGCTCGGGCTGGCGATCCGCACCGGACGGGTCCGGGAGATCGCGGTCGCGCAGAACAACCTCGCGTGGCACGACATCCGCACGGGCGACCTGGCGACGGCGTCCCGGCGGCTCACCGCGGCCGGCCGGCGGGCGGCCGAGGCCGGCGACGCGCGCATCCGGGCGCTGACCCAGGCGAACCTCGCCGAGGTGGCGCGGCTGGACGGGCGGTTCGAGGAGGCGGTCGAGCTGGGCCGGCGGGTCGCGGCCACGATCGCCGAGATCGGCGACCCGCCGCACCGGATCCGGGCGCTGGGCACGCTGGGGCTGGCGCTCGCCGAGGCGGGCCAACCGGCCGACGCGGCGGCCGTGCTCGTGGAGCTGGCCGAGGTGCCGGGCAACACCGGCATGACCGAGCTGATCAGTGCCTATCTGGCGATGGGACGCGGCGACCGTACCGCCGCCGCCCGGTACTTCGAGTCCGCGGCGAACCTGCTGGCCGGCCGCGACGACGTCCGCGACGTGCTGGAGGCCCTGGTCGGGCTGGCCGCCTGCGCGGAGCCGCCGGTGCGGGCCCGCGCGCTGGAGGAGCTGGACGGCCTGCGGTCGCGCGGCGGGTTGGAGCTGCTGCCCCGCGAGCACCGCCTGCTCGGCCACTAGGCCCTAAGGCAGGAAAGGGCACGGACGAAGGCCCCCCGGGGCGATGCGAACGCGCCGTCCCACCTTGCCTCGCCCGTGCCTGACCCCGAGGGGTACTGCGGTGCCTCCCCGGCGCAGGACCATATCCGAGGGTCGTGGGCGATATAGTGGTACATGCCGGAAATGTGAATCGATGATCGCCGAAGCTGCCGGTGGTCCTGCCGGTTGCGCTTCAGGCGGGGCGGGGTTCAGGCGGCGGCGGGCTGAATGCCCGACGTGGCGCCCGGGCGCACCGCGTCACGGATGGTGCGCAGGCTGGTCAGGAGGTTGTCGAGCGCCTCCGCGGTCAGCCGGCCGGTGAACCACTCCTCGATGAGCGCGACGTGGCCCGGGAGGACCTCATGCATCTTGGCCACGCCGGCCGGGGTCACGACCGTGAACGAGCCGCGGCGGTCGGTCGGGCAGGCCCGGCGCGTCGCCAGGCCGTCGCGCTCCAGGCGGTCGACGACCCGCGTGACGCCGCTCGTCGACAGGCCGGTCTGCGCCGCCAGGTCGGTCATCCGCAGCTCGCCGCCGGGCGAGCGGGACAGCCGGACCAGCACTTCGAAGTCGACGTTGCCGAGCCCGTGCTCGGCCAACTGGATGTTGAGCCGCGCGTTGAGCCCGGTGAAGGCCTCCACGAACAGGCCCATGGCCGTGATCCGGCCGTCGTCCAGCAGGTCGTTGCTCACGACGAAAGTCTATCACCAAGCGCTTGACAAACGAGACTCTGCTGAGCGTATATTTGCGGCGACAACCTTCTTGGGAACCGCACATCGGAGGGACTCATCATGACCGCTCCCGCCAACACCCGCGAGTACAACGGGCTCACCATCCCGACCCCGGGCAAGTTCGAGGTCGACCCGGCGCACACGCGCGTCGGCTTCGTCGCCCGCCACATGATGGTCAGCAAGGTCCGCGGCGGCTTCAGCAAGGCCACCGGCACCGTCGTGATCGCGGAGGACCCGCTGCAGTCGCACGTCGACGTCACCATCGACGCCGCCAGCATCGACACCGGCGTCGCGGACCGCGACGGCCACCTGCGCAGCCCCGACTTCCTGCACGTCGAGCAGTGGCCGGCGCTCACGTTCAAGAGCACCCGCGTCATCGGCCTGTCCGGCAACGAGTTCAAGCTCGTCGGCGACCTGACGATCCGCGACGTGACCCGCCAGGTCGAGCTCGACGTCGAGTTCGAGGGCCACGCGAAGAGCCCGTGGGGCCAGGAGGTCATCGGCTTCAGCGCCACGACCGAGATCGACCGCGAGGAGTTCGGCATCACCTGGAACCAGGCGCTGGAGACCGGCGGCGTCCTCGTGGGCAAGAAGGTGAAGATCGAAATCGGCGCCGAAGCGATCCGTCAGGCGTAATTTCCGGTTTTAGCGGTCATGCAGAGGGTGGGCGAAATCTCCCACCCTCTGCAAGGTCCCGCTCACCCTCGGCTGCATTGGTGTCCGTTTTGTCCCTAGCGGTACACCCGGGCCACTCCTAACGTGGAGGGTCCAAGCAAGGCCAGGGGTTGGGGACAGCATGGGCCAGGACGTCACACGGGGCGTTTTCTCGCGTGAGGACCGCGCCAGATACCGCCACAAGGTCCGGCGTTGTCTCGACGTCTTCGCCCTCATGCTCAACGACTTCCGGTTCGACTCCGACCGCCCGATGACCGGGCTGGAGATCGAGTTGAACCTCATCGATCCCGACGCGCAGCCCGCCATGCGCAACGCCGAGGTCCTCGCCGACCTCGCCGACCCGTCGTTCCAGACCGAGCTGGGCCAGTTCAACCTGGAGATCAACGTCGCGCCGCGGGTCATCGAGGGCGACGGGCTCGACGTCTACGAGCGGGAGGTGCTGGCCAGCCTCGTCCACGCCGACGAGCGGGCCCGCAAGTCCGACGCCCAGCTGGTGCTGATCGGCATCCTGCCCACGCTGCGGCAGGAGCACGCGGTGCTGGCCAACCTGTCGAACGATTCCCGCTACCGGCTGCTCAACGAGCAGATCATCAACGCCCGCGGCGAGTACATCACGCTCGACATCCGCGGCCAGGAGCGCCTGGAGGCGCAGTCCGACTCGATCGCGGCGGAGTCGGCGTGCACGAGCGTGCAGTTCCACCTCCAGGTCGCGCCCGAGGACTTCGCGCTGCACTGGAACGCCTCCCAGGCGATCGCCGGCGTGCAGGTCGCGGTCGGGGCGAACTCGCCGTACCTCTTCGGGCGCCGGCTCTGGGCGGAGACCCGCATCGCGCTGTTCGAGCAGGCCACCGACACCCGGCCCGAGGAGCTCAAGGCGCAGGGCGTGCGGCCCCGGGTCTGGTTCGGCGAGCGCTGGATCACGTCGATCTTCGACCTGTTCGAGGAGAACGTGCGCTACTTCCCGCCGCTGCTGCCGATCACCGACGACGAGGACCCGGTGGCCGTGCTGGAGGCCGGCGGCGTGCCGCGCCTCGGCGAGCTGCGGCTGCACAACGGCACGATCTACCGCTGGAACCGCCCCGTCTACGACATCATGAACGGCCGGCCGCACCTGCGGGTCGAGAACCGGGTGCTCCCGGCCGGCCCGACCGTCGTCGACCAGGTCGCGAACGCCGCCTTCTACTTCGGGCTGGTCAGCGAGCTGGTCCAGCAGGATCGCCCGATCTGGACGCAGATGCCCTTCTCGGCGGCCGAGGAGAACTTCCACACCGCCGCCCGGGAGGGCCTCGACGCGCGGCTCTGGTGGCCGGAGCTCGGCGAGGTCAGCGCGCCCGAGCTGGTGCTCGACGAGCTGCTGCCGCTCGCGTCGGCCGGCCTCGACCGCTTCGGGGTGTTCCCGGCGATCCGCGACCGCCTGCTCGGCGTCATCGAGGGCCGCTGTCGCACCGGCCACAACGGCGCCGCCTGGCAGACCGAGATGGTGCGGTCACTCGAGGACCGGCACCACCTCGACCGGACGTCCGCGTTGCGGCAGATGCTGCTGCGGTACAGCGAGGGCCTGCACGCCAACGAGCCCGTGCACACCTGGCCGATCTGACCCGGCGCTACTCGCCCTGGCGGCCGCGGCCCCGCTTCGGCCGGCCCGCCGGCGGCTTCGCCGGGGCGCTGTCGGTGGTCTGCTCGGGCCACAGCGGCGCCGGCGGCTTGTGGCCGGAGGACGTTGTGGCCGGGCTCGGGACGGTCGGCGACTCGTCCTCGGTGACCGTGTCCTCGGCGTAGGCCCGGTTGGCCGACTCCGACGTGTAGGTGCGGCCGGACTTCTCGCTGCTCTTGCCATAGGCCCGGGACGGCGCGTAGGCGTCGGACTCCAGGTCGGTGGCCGAGTCGAGCTCGCCCGCGCCGACGGTGACCGGCTCCTTCTTGCCCTTGTCGTCCTTCGGGCTCGCCCACGGGTCGTCGCCGAGCTCCTCGCCCGCCTCCTTGCGGCGGCGCGCCTCGGCGGCGTCGGCCTCGGCCAGCGCGGACGTCCAGTTGGAGATCTCGGCGGCGTTGCGCGCGTCACGGTTGGCGGCGGCGGCCTTGCGGGTCGCCCGGGCCTCGGCCCGCGACCCCCGCGGGCCGATCGCCGCGACGAGCACGGAGCCGGCCAGGCCGGCGATCAACGCGTAGGGCGCGATGTAGAACGCGGAGAGGTGCTGGTCGCGCTCGCTGCCCAGGGCCGGCGCGGCCAGGAAGTAGGCGGCCGCGACGAGCAGCGGCCCGGCGGCGCCGGCGACGGCGACGCCCACCCGGTTGTCGCCGCGCCGGCCGGCCGGCCAGGCGGCCAGGCCGCCGATGACCAGGGCCGCCGCCAGCATGAGCAGCGCTCCGGGCAGGTTGACCATCCCGCGTATCCAGGTGCCGTCCGCGAACTGCCAGGTGCCGAGCTGGGCGGCGGTCGCGGTCTCGCCGTCGACCCGCACGACGTCGGCGACGGCCACCACGGCGAGCGTCCACACCCAGGCCGACGTCGCGATGACGTTGGCCGCGATAGCCCGCGCGGTGAGCGCGCCGATCGCGATGACCAGGCCGACGATGATGCCGGCGACGGCGTAGCCGCCCGCCGCGAAGTAGGGCGCGGCGTTGTCGGGGCGCGGTGCCCGGGCCGGGATGGCGACCAGGGGCACGATGATGAGCGAGCCGACCGCAGCGGAGAGGGCGATCACGAACCGCCAGGCGATCGTGAGCGCCTGACCGGCGGCGCTGTCCGGGTTGGCCGGGACGGGCGCTCCGTCGGCCGCGAGCCGATCGGCGCAGAGGGCGCCGATCGCGGTCGACGTGGCCGCGAGCCAGGCCACCCAGCCCAGGCTGCTGATCCAGACGGTGGCGCTGTCGCCGGTCGGCTGCCAGGCGATGATGCCCAGTCCATAGCCAAGACCGAGCTGCGCGGCACCCGCGCCCGCCGCGACACCGATCGCGGTGAATATTGAGGTAGCCCAGCTTCGTGCCGCCATGCCGCGCAGCGTACGCCCAGCCGTCCACCCGGGCGAGTCCTTGTCGTGGGAACGTCAGCGGGTTCGTGGGCCGCTACCGAGGGTGGGTTAGCCGCGCTGCGGGGGTGGGCATGAGTGGGAAGAGGCGGACATCCCGGACAAGGTGGTGAACTGGAGGTATGCCGCAGAGCCCGGACGACGACCGACGGGAGGGCCGGCCGGACGACGCCACCCAGCCGTATCGGCCGCCGATCGACCCGTGGGAGGAGAGCGCCTCTACGGAGGAGCGCTGGGTCGAGCCGCATCAGCCGCCGGGGCCGGAGACCGCGCCCTACCAGCCGGTCTCCGGAGGGCCGGCACCAGGGGAGACGGCGCCGCCGGAGCCGACGACCCCGGACACCGAGCGGTGGACGGCCCGCGCCAACGTCCGGCAGCCCACCCCGCAG
This sequence comes from Dactylosporangium sp. NPDC005572, assembly GCF_040605515.1. Classification (NCBI taxonomy): domain Bacteria; kingdom Bacillati; phylum Actinomycetota; class Actinomycetes; order Micromonosporales; family Micromonosporaceae; genus Dactylosporangium; species Dactylosporangium sp. NPDC005572. The sequence goes on from NZ_JBEXCY010000008.1 coordinate 64,629, forward strand.
GAGTACGTCGAGGAAGAGGATCCGTACCAGGGCCGGTCGTGGTTCACGCCGGTGATCGTCGGCATCGTGGGGCTGCTGCTGTTCGGCGCCCTCTCGGTCGGCCTCTATCTCATCTACCACGCGACGGAGAGCGGCGAGAACGCGCCGGTCGAGCCCGGGCCGGTGCCGACGGCGGCCACCTCGGCGGTACCGTCGCCGACCCAGGAGACGACGAGCACGGCTCCGCCGACGTCGAGCCCGCCCGCCACCTCGTCCGCGCCGCCGGCCGAGGTCACCGTGCCGCGACTGCGGGGCGACTCGCTCGCCGAGGCGACCGTGAAGCTGCAGGCGCTCGGGCTGGACGTGGCCGTGGAGCGGCGGCCCGACAGCTCGCTGCCGCCGGGCGAGGTGCTGGAGACGCGGCCGGGCGCGGGGGAGACGATCCTGACCGGCGGCACCGTCACCGTGGTCGTGGCAATGGCGCCGACCGGGTCGCCGTCGCCTTCGCCGGCGGCCCCGGCCTCGTGAACGCGATCAAAGGACGGATCCCGGGCTCTTCGACAAGCCACGGGACCCGTCCTTTGACCCCGGATGTCACCGGGGGGGTGCGGACCTACCCCACCGGCAACGGGACTCGGGCAGCCGGGACGCGCGACCCCCGCGCGACGAATCCGGGCTGCAGACCTTGGAGTTGGACGAAGATCGATCGGCGCTCGACGGCGTCGCCGGCGGGATTGAGCTGGTAGCCGTCCAGCCACGCCCATCCGTCGTACGTCTGCCAGTCGTGCACCCTGATCACCCGAAACAGCATCGGCTGCGTGAACTGGACACTCGCGGCCCTGGTGACGCGCAGCACGTCACCTGTCCTCGGTAGCACTGTCGGACTCCCGTCTTCCGTTCGGGGGAAGGTCGGTCCGGCCCGGTGGCATCCGATGCCGTGACCGCCGATCGGGTTCGATCGTTTATCGCTGCGTCCGCGTGAGGTGAGTGCTCCGCCAGATGAACACTCAGTTACCTCAACCACACGCACAGGTTGCCCCAGAAACCCGGCTCATGCAACTTGCAACGCGAGAATTCCACCGAGGGTATGACCCGCCGGATGTGTGCGACAGTCGTCTTGCGCGGCTCGAGGATGTTGCGCTGATCTATACGCGACGTATGTACGTATCCCGGCGCGGAGGTGTCACACCGTGGCAAGTCGTCGAGGCAGCCCGACGCTACGGCGGCGGCAGCTCGGGATGGAACTGCGCCGGCTCCGCGAGGCCGCGCACGTCACCATCGATCAGGTGGCGGAGACCCTGGAGTGCTCCGGCTCGAAGATCTCCCGGATCGAGACGGGGCAGACCGGCGTCACCCCGCGCGACGTGCGGGACATGCTCGACATCTACGGCGTCGATCCGGAGTACGCCGACCAGCTGCTGAAGATCGCTCGGGAGGCCCGCCAGAAGGGCTGGTGGCAGCTGTACGGCGACGTCCTGACGGGCGCTTACGTCGGGCTGGAAGCCGCGGCCGACCACATCCGTTCCTATGAGGCGCTCGTGGTCCCGGGCCTGCTGCAGACCGAGGAGTACGCGCAGGCCATGATCCACGCGGCCCGGCCCGACATCAGCGCCACAGAAGTGGAGAAGCGTGTCCGTGTCCGGATGGGAAGACAGTCGTTACTCACTCAGGATGACCCGATCGATCTCTGGGTGGTGCTGGACGAGGCTGTGCTGCGCCGCCCGGTCGGTGGGAGGGCGGTCATGCGCCGGCAGCTCGAACATCTGAGCCAGTCGGCGGCCTGGCCGAACGTGACCCTTCAGGTGCTGCCCTTCTCCGCCGGAGCCCATGCCGGGATGGACGGGACATTCACGATGTTGCTGTACGACGAGTCTGCCGGACAGAATTTCGTGTTCGCCTCGAATGCCGCCGGCGGTCTCTTCCTCGAGAAGGACGACGAGCTTCAGCGCTACGGATTCATCTTTGACTACTTGCGCGCCAACGCACTCCGTCCGGACGAGTCAGTGTCGATGATCGAGAAGCTGACAAAGGAGCTGTAGTGGAAATCGAAGCCAAGGGCTTCACCGTGAGCCTTGAGGGTGCTGCGTGGCGCAAGAGCACTCGCAGCGGTCCGTACTCGGACAACTGCGTCGAGGTCGCATTCGTCGGCGGGGCGGTCGCCCTGCGTGACTCGAAGGACCGGGCCGGGGCGGTGCTGCTGTTCACTCCCGAGGAGTGGCTGGCCTTCGTCGACGGCACCAAGGACGGGGAGTTCGACCTCGCGAGGTGATTCGCCGCGCTTGTGCACCGGCCGGTCCGCTCTGTGCCAACGGAAGCGGGCCGGCCATCCTCGAAACTGAGCTGCTCCCAGGGGCCCCGCCGCTCAAGTAGCGCCTGCTCACGCCATCCCCGCCCGTCTATCGACAGGTCGATCCGCAGCCTGTACAAAGCAGGGAGGACTCGACCTGGGGAGGTCGGACGGGCTCCGGACCGCTGCGACGGCGGCCGGGGCCCGTCGTTACGTTGGGTCCATGACGACACCGAAGATCGAGCTGCATGTGCACCTCGAGGGCGCCGTGCCGCCAGCCACCCTGCTGGAGATCGCCCGGCGCAACGGGCAGTCGCTGCCGGCCGACACGGTCGAGGGCGTGCAGGAGCTGTACCAGTTCACCGACTTCGCCAAGTTCGTCCAGGTGTGGATCATGACCACCAACTGCCTGCGCACCGCAGACGACTTCCGGCAGATCCTGGTCGACTACGCGGAGGTGGCGGCGGGCCACGGCGCGGTCTACCTGGAGGCGATCTTCTCCCCCGGCGAACGGGTGCAGCGCGGGGTGCCGTGGGAGGACCTGTACGAGGGGTACACCGACGGCATCGTCGAGGCCCGCGAGCGGCACGGTGTCGTGGTGCGGCTGACCCCGGACCTCTATCGCGGGATGCCGGTCGACGTGGCGGAGGACGTCGCGCGGTGGAGCGCACGGTATCGGGAGCGGGGGATCGTCGGGATCGGGCTGGGTGGGAACGAGAAGGCGAGCTCCGCGCTGCCCTACGCGAAGGCGTTCCAGATCGCCCGGGACGGTGGGCTCGCGCTGGTGCCCCACGCCGGGGAGTCGGCCGGCGCCGAGTCGGTGCGGGAGATGCTCGGCCTGGATCCCGACCGGCTGCGTCACGGTTTCCGGGCGGTCGAGGATTCAGGTGTACTGCAGGAGATCGTCGACCGTGGCCTGGTTCTCGACGTGTGCCCGACGTCCAACGTGCGGACGCGATCGGTGCCGTCGCTCGCGGAACATCCGCTGCCGGCGCTGATCGCCGCCGGGGTGCCGTGCACGGTGAACACCGACGACCCGGCGATGTTCAACACCGATCTGGCTCAGGAGCATCGCATCGCTGCCGATCTTGGTCTCGGCGCGCGGGAGGCGTTCCAGGCCGGGATCGCCGGGGCCGTCTGCGACGACGCGACGCGGGCCTGGTTGACCGAACGGCTTAGTGACATCGGCTGAACGGTTGGTTCAGTGGCACCGTTCGACCTACCCCGAGCGTCGCAAAGTTGATGGTCGATCTTGAAATGTCCGTTTAGCTTAGGTCGAGTTTGCTGCTGGTCACGGGGAGGCAAGGGTGAGTGACGTGTCCGATTTGGTCTTTGCGTTCGTGAGCGGCGGCGGCCTCCTGGCCCTCAGCATCGGCGCCTTCGGCGTGCTCGACGCCTACAACAAGCGCGGCGTCGGTGAGAAGCGGGTGGACTGGCTGATCGGTCTGTACACACTCGGCGTCGTCATGAACATCGTCGCCTACGTGATGCTCGACCGCTGGTACATCGCGGCGCCGCTGGCCCTCATGCTGCTGCCGGCCGAGCGCGCGCTGGAGAAGCGGGGCACCTTCAAGCGCCGTGGCGCGAAGGTGGACGCGATCACCGGTCGCTGAGACTGTGAAGGCCGGCTCCTCCCGGGGCCGGCCTTCGGTTTCGCTGCACCGCTTTCTTACGGCGCTCGCTTACACCGCGAACGTCTTCAGGGGCTCGGTCGCCGGGGGCGGCGGGGCGGCCCGCCAGAGGCGGACCTTCTGGGCGCCGAGCCGGGCCAGGTAGTTCGGGTTGAGCAGAATGTAGCGCCGCCAGAGCCGCTTGGGCTCCAGGCCGAGGCGCCACAGCCACTCCAGCGCGTACTTCTGCATCCACGGCGGCGGGTTCTTCAGACCGCCGGCGTGGTAGTCGAACGCGGCGCCGACGGCGAGCATGGGCGCGTCGACGAGGTGCCGCATGCCGTACACAAAGATCTCCTGGCGCGGGCAGCCCAGCCCCACCATGACCACGCGCGCGCCGGACTCCTTGATCCGGGCGGCGATCTGCTCCGGCTCACCCGGCTCGGCCATGCGGAACTTCGACGCCTCCATGCCGGCGACCTTCAGGCCGGGGAAGCGCTCGTTCAGCTTCTCGACCAGCCGGTCGAGGGTCTCCTGGGTCGAGCCGTACAGGTAGACCGGCACGCCCTCCTCGGCGCTGGCCCGCAGCACGCGCAGGGTCAGCTCGGGGCCGTAGACACGGTCGGCGAGCCCGGCCTTGTGCAGCACGTTGAGCGCCCACCGGACCGGCTGGCCGTCGGGCGTCACCAGATCGAACGAGTTGAGCCGCGCGTTGTGCGCCTTGTCCTGGACGCCGGTCATCACACCGTGGACGGCGAGCGCCGTGACGGCGAGCGGCCGCCCCTCGCGGGCGGCGCTCATGACCTTCTCGACGGCGGCGTCGTAGTCGACGGCGCTGACCTCGACCCCGAGGACGTTGCGTTTGCCCTGGTCGATCACTGTGTCCGTCTTCTCTAGTCCGTCGTGGTCAGGACTCGGGGGTCCACTTGTCGACGTTGGCCTCGTAGATCTCCTGGCAGATCATGGGCACGTCGTAGACCTGCTTCCAGTCGGGGTAGTCCTGCTGGAAACGCTCGTTGGAGCCGATCCACCACTGGTGGTCGCCCACCCGGTTGGCCTCGTGGTACTCGGTCTGCATCTCGTTGCCGGTGATCCGCTCGGCGAGGGCGAACACCTCCAGGTGCGAGGTGTTGGAGTGCCGCCCGCCGCCCAGGTTGTACACGGCGGCGCTGCGCGGCGCCCGGAAGAAGGCCTCGAACGCGGCGACCACGTCGTGGGAGTGGATCGCGTCGCGGACCATCTTGCCCTTGTACCCGAAGATCTTGTACGTGCGGCGCTCCATCGCGCACCGCATGACATACCCGAGGAAGCCGTGCAGCTCGGTGGCCGAGTGCGCGGGCCCGGTCAGCGTGCCGCCCCGGAAGCAGGCGGTCTTCATGTCGAAGTAGCGCCCGTACTCCTGCACCATGACGTCCGCGGCGACCTTGGAGGCGCCGAAGACCGAGTGCAGGCAGGCGTCGATCGACATGTCTTCCTTGATCCCGTTCTCGTACGGGTGGCCCGGCTCGATCTCCCACCGCGTCTCGAGCTCCTGCAGCGGCAGGCTGTTGGGCCGGTCGCCGTAGACCTTGTTGGTCGAGCAGTGGATGAACGGCGCGTCGATGCAGTGCTCACGCACGTTCTGCAGCAGGTTGAGCGTCCCGCCGGCGTTCACGTCGAAGTCGGTGAACGGGTCGCGCACGGCCCAGTCGTGGCTGGGCTGCGCCGCGGTGTGGATGACGACGGCGATATCTTTCCCGTACCGCTGGAAGATGCCGGCGAGCGCCTCCCGGTCCCGGATGTCGACGTCGTGGTGCGTGTAGGACTCACCGAGGTCGCTGGTCAGCCGCACAACGTTCCACGCGGTCGAGGCCTCGGCCCCGAAGAACCGCTTCCGCATATCGTTGTCGATGCCGACAACGTCGAGCCCGAGCGATGCGAAGTGGCGCACCGCCTCAGAGCCGATGAGCCCGGCGGAGCCGGTGACGAGTGCGACGCTCACGACGAAGAACTCCCTGCGGGTGGACGACGGTTGGTCGGGACCGTTTGGGAGCATACCGTGACCCCCGAACCACCACCCCCACTCGCGCCCCAGCGAGGCAAACCCAGCCAAGCCCAAGGAATTCACCCCACCACGACATAACCCAAGATCGATCCCCCACCCCCACCGACCGCCACGCTCAACTACGGACGGTAAGCCCCAGAAGGTCCGGGGTGGCGAGTTGGTACGCCAACGGGACGGCCACGGGGGGTGCTGGGTAGCGAGGTGGTACGCCAACGGGACGGCCGTCGGCCGCTCGGGAGAACCCGGCAGAGTGGCAGAGGAGCCGTACGCCAGCAGGAACGCCGGCGGTGCTTCGGATAGATGCGTAGCGGCCAGCGGTGGGACGACCGTGAGTTGCCGCCAGCAAGCGCCCTACCGAGCCCCGGACCACCAACCATTTTTGGTTGGATTTGTCACTTCCGCGAAGGTGAAAGGGAGGGCCGCAAGGCCCGACCCGCAGAACCCGATAAGCCCAAGCACGCCCGAAACGGCCGAGGCAGAGACTCAAGAGAAGACAAGACGGACACCAAACGCGGCCGAAGGCCGCGGGGCCCGTGGCGACACGAGGGCCGCAGCAAGGTGGAGCCGGGGCGAATGCACCGGCGCAACAAGCGGTGCCTGACGGGAGCAACGGACAACAGGTTGCAAGGACCGGAGCCAAAAAGAAGAAGCAGACGAACGAACCCGGAAGGGTCGGCAATACGACGAAGGCCCGCGGACGCCGCGGATCGGGGGTGTGGGTGGCGGAGCCCCCACTGGGGAGCAAGCGAAGCGAGCGCGAAGGATCCCACCGCTGCAACGGCAAGCGGCCCCCGCCGCGAAGCAGGGGCCACCGATCAGCGGTGGGGAAGGGGGGAGTTGAACCCCCACGCCCTTTCGGGCACACGGACCTGAACCGTGCGCGTCTGCCATTCCGCCACTTCCCCTAGCGGCCGAAACCGCCTGGCGCGCCACAGCATACCGTGTCCCCACTCGGCGAAATGACCGGGTAGGCACTAGGCTTCCCTGGGCGCCACGGAAGAGTAGCACGGGCCGACCGGTCAGCTTGCATACGGGCGTGCGACGTCCGGATACCATCATGACCTCGGAACCCGAGGAGGAACCGGTGAGTGTGCTGCAGCGCTTCGAGAAGCGCCTTGAGGGCCTGGTCGAGGGGGCCTTCGCAAAGGTCTTCAAGGGGGTCGTCCACCCCGTGGAGATCCTCAACGCCATGCAACGGGAGGCGGAAGCCCACAAGGCGATTCTGGCCGGCGGGCGCACGCTGGTGCCGAACCGCTACGTGATCGACCTTTCGCCCTATGACCACAGCCGGCTGGCGCCGTATGCCGCGGCGCTGGCGCAGGAGCTGGCCCAGTCGCAGGCCGAGTTCATCGGCGAGCAGGGCTGGACCGTGTATGGCGACGTGATCGTCGAGATCGAGCGGGGGGACGGGCTCGACACGGGCATGTTCCGGGTCACCGCCGAGGTCTACACCGGTGGCGACGTCGCGCCGCCGCCCGTTCCGGACCCGTATGGGGGATACGGGCAGCAGGGCGGCTACGGTGGCCCTGGCCCCGGTGGGCCGGGCGGTCCCGCGCGCAACGTCCGACTGGTGTCGGGCGACGGGCGCAGCTACCCTCTTTCGATTGGCTCGACCGTGATCGGCCGGGGCGACCAGGCCAACATGCGACTGCCCGATGTCGGGATCTCGCGCCGCCATGCGCGACTCGACTTCGACGGTGCGCAGGTCGTGCTGACCGATCTCGGTTCCACCAACGGCACGATGGTCAACGGTCAGCGCGTCTCCGCGGTCGCGTTGAACCCGGGTGACATGATCCAGCTCGGCACGACCACGCTCACTTACCGCGTGGATGGCTGATCGTTCTGCATGCGTGGTCGACGTTAGGCGGATCTGAATGAGCGCGTCGTAGATGGAATTCGTCATCACGGTTGCCCGCTATGGGTTGCTCGTGCTGCTGTGGATCTTCGTGTTCACGGTGGTGGGTGTGATCCGGCGGGACCTGTTCGCAGGCTCGCGATCGAGCCGGATCGTCGCCGCACCCCGGGGGGTTGGTGCGGTGACGGCTCCTGGCCGTCCGGCGAAGGTGAAGCGCGGGAAGACCGCGCATCAGCTCTTCGTCACCGCCGGTGCGCTGGCGGGCACTCGCATCACACTCGGCGAGGCGCCCATCACCATCGGCCGGGCCGAGGACTCGACGCTGGTGATCACCGACGACTACGCATCCGCAAAGCACGCCCGGCTCGTCCCGCGCGCCGGCCAGTGGTACCTCGAGGACCTCGGCTCCACCAACGGCACCTACCTCGACAAGACCAAGGTCAGCGCACCTACCCCCGTCCCCCTCGGCGTGCCGATTCGCATCGGCCGCACTTCACTCGAGTTACGGCCATGACCCTCACATTGCGCTATGCGGCCCGCAGTGACCGCGGTCTGATTCGGAGTGGCAACCAGGACTCCGTCTACGCAGGACCGCGGCTGCTCGCCGTTGCCGACGGCATGGGCGGCATGGCCGCCGGTGACGTCGCCAGCAACATTGTCATCGCCACCATGGCGCCACTCGACGAGGACGTGCCCGGCAACGCCATGATCGACACGCTGCGAAGCGCGGTCGACCTGGCCAACCAACAGATCCGGGACGCCGTCGAGGAGAACCCGGCCATGGAGGGTATGGGCACGACCCTCACAGCAATGCTGTTCTCCGGCACGAAGATGGGCATGGTCCACATCGGCGACTCCCGCGCGTACCTTGTGCGCGACGGGGAGTTCGCCCAGGTGACCAAGGACGACACGTACGTCCAGATGCTCGTCGACGAGGGCCGGATCAGCCTCGAAGAAGCCAACAGCCATCCGCAGCGCTCCCTGCTCACGCGGGCGCTCGACGGCCGCGACGCCGACCCCGAGTATTCGGTGCGGCAGGTCAAGCCGGGCGACCGCTACCTGCTGTGCAGCGACGGGCTCTCCGGCGTGGTCAGCGCCGAGACCATCGAGGCGACGCTGCGGGAGTACATCGACCCCAACCAGTGCGCCAGCCGGCTCGTCGAGCTGGCCCTGCGCGGCGGTGGGCCGGACAACATCACCGTGATCGTCGCCGACGTCACCGACGAGGACATCGTCGAGGCGCGGCCGATCGTCGGCGGTGCGGCGGCCCAGGACCGTGGCATGGCCACGTCGGCCGACCAGTCGATGTCCTCGGCCCGCGGCGCTGCCCTGGCTGCGCCCCGCCCGCCGGTTCCCGACAGCGACGAGGAGCAGCGTGCGAACGCCGCGCCCGCCGGCCGGGACGACAGCGAGCGACCCCGTCGTCACCCGGTGCGCACGGCAATCCTCCTCGTCGTGCTGCTCGGGCTGCTCGGCGGTGGTCTGTGGTACGGCTGGAGCGTGACCCAGTCCCGGTACTACGTAGGCGCCACCGACGACGGCAACGTGGCCATCTTCAAGGGCGTCCCGGGCCGGATCGCCTGGCTCGAGCTGTCGACGGTCTACGAGGCGAGCGACCTCAAGGTCGACGACCTGACCCCGGCCGCGCAGAGCACCGTCCGGCAGGGCATCCCGGCCGACAACCTGGACCAGGCCAAGCAGAAGCTCGCCGCGCTGCTCGACCCGAGCGACCCGTCGCGCAAGCAGGCCTGCCCCTCGATCGAGCCGAGCGCCGACGGCAGCCCGTCCGACCAGATGAGCTCCGCCCCGGCCGAGTCGCCCAGCCCGGCCGTTTCGGCCGGCGCCTCCGGGAACGGCTCGGTCGCGCCGACCAGCGCGGACGCCTCCCCGATCATGTCGAGCCCGACTCCCGCTGCCAGTTGCTGACCGCGAGGCCAAGAGGAAATCTGTCGTGACCGCCCCCGCCTTCCCGGCCCCGTCGCCCGCCAACCCGGGCGACGGGTCGGCCGTGTCCGCGCCGGCCCGGCAGGGCACCCGCCGCAACACCGAGCTCGGCCTCCTGCTGTTCGTCGCGGTGATCCTGCTGGTCTACGCGGCCGTCGTCGAGGGCAACGCCATCGGCGAGGTCACGCCCGACTTCTGGGTGCAGATCGCGGTGCTGGCCGTCATCTTCGGCCTCGCGCACATGGCGATCCGGTTCCTCGCGCCGTATGCCGATCCGGTGATCCTGCCGGCGGTCGCGCTCATCAACGGGCTGGGCGTCGCGTTCCTGCGGCGCCTCGACCTGGCCCGGGTCAAGGCGCCGGAGCGGGCCGAGCTGAGCGTGTTCGGCGGCGACGGGTTCCGGCAGCTGGGCTGGACGGCGGCGGCCATCGTCGGCGCGGTGGTGCTGATGGCCATCGTGCGTGACCACCGGTCGCTGTCGCGGTATGCGTACACGCTCGGCCTCACCGGCATCGTGCTGGTGCTGATCCCGGCGGTGCTGCCGGCGCGGTACTCGTCGATCAACGGCGCCAAGCTGTGGATCAAGTTCCCGGGCTTCTCGATCCAGCCCGGTGAGTTCGCCAAGATCTGCCTGCTCGTCTTCTTCGCGTACTACCTGGTGCGCAAGCGCGAGGTGCTCTCGCTGGCGAGCAAGCGGTTCCTCGGCATCGACTTCCCGCGCGGTCGTGACCTCGGTCCGGTCGTCGCGGTCTGGCTGATGTCGCTGCTGGTTCTGATCTTCGAGAAGGACCTCGGCACCTCGCTCATGTACTTCGGCCTGTTCGTCGTCACGCTGTACATCGCCACCGAGCGGGTCAGTTGGCTGATCATCGGTCTGGGCCTGTTCTTCGGCGGCGCCTTCCTGGCGTACTTCCTGGGCAAGGCCGTCGGCGGGCCGTTCCTCAACTTCTCCGAGCGCGCCACCACCTGGCTCGACCCGTTCGCCGACGCGGACAACAAGGGCTACCAACTGGTGCAGTCGCTGCTCGGCCTCGGTACCGGCGGCCTGACCGGGGCCGGCCCGGGCGCGGGTCAGCCGACCAAGGTGCCCGAGGTGCGCACCGACTTCATCTTCTCCGGCATGGGCGAGGAGATCGGCCTCTTCGGCCTCACCGCCCTGCTCATCGTCTACCTGCTGATCGTCGAGCGGGGCCTGCGGGCCGCGATCAACGTGCGCGACTCCTTCGGCAAGCTGTTCGCCGGTGGCCTCGCGTTCACCATCGGGTTGCAGGTGTTCGTCATCGTGGGTGGCATCAGCCAGCTGATCCCGCTGACCGGGCAGACCACGCCGTTCCTCTCGGCGGGTGGCTCGTCGCTGGTGGCCAACTGGCTGCTGATCGGTCTGCTGCTGCGCATCTCCGACGCGTCGCGGCGCCCGGCCGGCGGGTCCCCGTCGGTCAACCTGGGCGGCGTGTCCACCGGCGGTGGCGGCGGCGCCCCGGTCCAGATCAAAGAGCTGCCCACGGAGGTTGTGCGATGAACGCCCCACTGCGCCGGGTCGGTGTCGTGGTGCTGGTGCTGTTCGCGATGCTGTTCGTCAACCTGAACTACCGCCAGGTGGTCAAGGCCGACGACTACCGCGAGAACTCGCGCAACGGCCGCGTCCAGGCCAGCGAGTACGAGCGGGCCCGCGGCAAGATCGTCAACGCCCAGGGCATCGCGGTGGCCGACGCCCAGGAGACCGGCGACTCGCTGAAGTTCCTCCGGACGTACCCGCTGGGGGCCCAGTACGCGCACGTCCTCGGCTACAAGCCGGTCAACCTGGCGGCGACCTCGCTGGAGAAGCTCAACAACGACTTCCTCGTCGGCACCTCCGACAAGCAGGCGGCCGACCGGATCGCCGGGCTGTTCACCGGCGAGAAGCCGGCCGGCGGCAACGTGCTGCTGACGATCTCGAAGTCGGCCCAGGAGACGGCGTACACCCAGCTGGGGAACAACAAGCTCAAGGTGAAGAGCGGCGCGGTCGTCGCGCTCGACCCCTCGACCGGCGCGGTGCTCGCCGAGGTGTCGCTGCCGAGCTACGACCCCAACCTGCTGAGCACCCACGACACCAACGCCGCCCTGGCCAACTACAAGAAGCTCGAGGCCGACCCGGGCAAGCCGCTGCTGAACCGGGCCGTGTCGGACATCTACCCGCCGGGCTCGACCTTCAAGGTCATCACCTCGGCCGCCGCGCTGACCGCGGACTCGTCGCTCACGCCCGACTCGGCCGTGCAGGGTGGCGAGTTCTACCAGCCGCCGCAGACCTCGTCGTTCCGGATCAAGAACGCCCACGAGGGCATCTGCCCCGAGAGCATCACGCTCAAGCAGGCCCTCACCGTCTCGTGCAACACCGTCTTCGCCCGGATGGGCGTGGAGCGGATCGGCGCCGACAAGCTCAAGCGGATGGCCTCGGACTTCGGGTTCGAGTCGGAGCCGAAGTACATCGAGGACCAGGACCGCAACTACTGCGGGATCGTCGCCAGCCACACCGGTTCGATGACCGCCCAGAACGGTGTCGTGGATCCGCCCGCCGTTGCTCAGTCGAGCATCGGACAGCGAGAGGTGAAGATGTCTCCGCTGCAAGGGGCGATGATTGCGGCGACGGTTGCCAACGGCGGTCGCGAGATGCGGCCGTACGTGGTGGACCGTCTGCAGAATGCCGACCTCTCCAACGCCGACCGCACCGAGCCCAAGGAGATGGGCCGCCCGATCAGTGGCGACGTCGCCGCCAAGCTGCAGGAAATGATGTTCAGCGTGGTCACGTCCCGCGACGGCACGGGCCGCAGCGCGAACATCTCCGGCTTGCAGGTGGGTGGTAAGACCGGAACCGCGGAAGACGGTGAAGATGCGCAGGACCACGGCTGGTTCATCGGCTTCGCACTGAAGGACGGCAAGCCGATCATCTCGGTCGCGGTCTTCCTCGAGAACGCTGGCAAGGGTGGCAGCGCCGAGGCGGCTCGCATTGCCGGTCAGGTCATGAAGGCATACGCGGACGAAAAGGGCATCAAATAACATGAGGTGCGCGACATGTTGAGCGCCGGCACCGTATTGGGCGGGCGCTACCGCCTGGACGAGCGCATCGCCGGCGGCGGTATGGGTGACGTGTGGCGCGGCACCGACGAGGTGCTGGGCCGCATCGTCGCGATCAAGGTCCTGCTGCCCGCACTGCTGGAGGAGCCCGGCTTCGCCGAGCGCTTCCGCGGCGAGGCGCGGACGATGGCCACCATCAACCACCCGGGCGTCGTCGACATCTACGACTACGGGAGCGAGAACGGCACCGCGTTCCTGATCATGGAGTACGTGGAGGGCGACGCGCTCTCCCGCACCCTGTCCCGGGTCGGCCGGCTCACCCCCGCGCGGGCCATGGCGCTCATCGCGCAGGCCGCCGACGCGCTGCACGCCGCGCACGAGAAGGGCATCGTCCACCGCGACGTGAAGCCCGGCAACCTGCTCGTGCGGCCCAACGGCACGCTGGTGCTCACCGACTTCGGCATCGCGCGCTCGGCGGCCGTCGCCCAGCTGACCGCGGCCGGCTCGGTGCTCGGCACCGCCTCGTACATCTCGCCCGAGCAGGCCTCGGGCCAGCAGGCCACACCGCTGTCCGACGTGTACGCGCTCGGCGTGGTCGCCTACCAGTGCCTGTCCGGCCAGCGGCCGTTCGAGGGCGAGAACCCGCTCGAGATCGCCATGCGGCACGTGCGCGAGATGCCGCCGCCGATGCCGGGCGACATCCCGCCGCCGGTCGTCCAGCTGGTCGAGCGGGCGATGGCCAAGGACCCGGCCGCGCGCTGGCCCAGCGCCGCCGCGCTCGCCCAGGCCGCTCGCCGGGTGTCGCAACAGCTCGGCGGTGGCACGGCCACCGGCCCGGCGGTGCCGCCGCTCGGCCCGCCCGTCTCGGGCGCCCCGATCGCGCCGCCGGTCTCCGGCGGCCCCTCCTACGGACAGCCGACCTCCGGCTCGCCGATGTCCGGCCCGCCGATCTCCGGCGGCCCGGTGTCGCCCGGCGCGGGCGGCACCCGGATCATGCCCGGCGGCCTTCCGCCGCTGCCCGGCCAGCAGCCGGCCGGCGTGGGCGGGCATCAGGCCCGCGGCGCCGCCGGTGTGCCGCCACCGCCGCCGAGGGGTGACACGGCCACGTTCATGGGTGGCGGCTACGACGGTGGATACGACGCCCCGCCGCCGGCCCCGACCCCCGGCGGTGCCGGTGGGCGCTCCGGCGGGCGGAACAACCTGGTCGTGGCCGGGATCGCGGGCATCGTACTGCTGGTGCTGATCGGCATCGGCGGCCTGTACTTCGCCACGAAGGGCAACGACGACCCGAACAAGGTCGGCAGTGGCGAGACGACCGCGCCGCCGACCAGCGCCGCGGCCCCGACGTCCGCCAAGCCGACCGGCAAGGTGGTCAACGTGGACTGCGACAGGATCAAGGGCAAGCCGCAGGCGCTCGAAAAGGGCAAGCTCGAGCGGCAGAAGCTCAAGGTCAAGGTGGTTCCGGTCGATTCGGACCTGCCGATCCCCGGCACGATCATCGACGTCACCCCGTGCGGTGACCAGCCCGAGGGCACCGAGATCACGTTCACCGTGGTCAAGAGCGCGGGCGGCCCGCCGCGGAACAACAATTCCAGCTCGGCGCCGGCGCCCGGGAAGTCGGACGACAACGAGCCGTCGGCGGACCCGAGCGCGAGCAGCTAGATCGGAATGGGTTCTCGTCGCAAGACGTGGCAAGGTAAGAGTCAATGACCGAAGGACGACACGACATGACCGCCCAGCCGCGCCTCCTCGGCGGCCGTTACCAGGTCGGGGAGCTGCTCGGCTATGGCGGCATGGCCGAAGTGCACCGAGGTCGTGACCTGCGACTCGGCCGCGACGTTGCGATCAAGACCCTCCGGACCGACCTCGCCCGCGACGCGACGTTCCAGTTACGGTTCCGCCGGGAGGCGCAGAACGCCGCCTCCCTCAACCACCCGGCGATCGTCGCTGTCTACGACACGGGTGAGGAACGCGGTCCGGCGGGCGAGGAACTGCCGTACATCGTCATGGAGTTCGTCAACGGCCGCACCCTCAAAGAGGTGCTGGCGGCCGAGGGCCGGCTCATGCCGCGGCGGGCGCTGGAGATCACCGCGGACATCTGTGCCGCGCTGGAGTTCAGCCACCGGCACGGGATCATCCACCGCGACATCAAGCCGGGCAACGTGATGCTCACGCAGACCGGCCAGGTCAAGGTGATGGACTTCGGCATCGCGCGGGCCCTGGCCAGCGGCGCGACGACGATGACCCAGACGTCGGCGGTCATCGGCACCGCGCAGTACCTCTCGCCGGAGCAGGCCCGCGGCGAGCCCGTCGACGCGCGCAGCGACGTCTACGCGACCGGCTGTGTGATTTTTGAGCTGCTCTGCGGCCACCCGCCGTTCGTCGGTGACAACCCGGTCTCGGTGGCGTACCAGCACGTCCGGGAGGATCCGCGCCCGCCGAGCACCAGCAATCGCGATGTCACGCCCGAGATCGACGCCGTCGTGCTCAAGGCGCTGGCCAAGAACCCGCTCAACCGGTACCAGAGCGCCGCCGAGATGCGGGCCGACCTCATGCGGGCCGCCGCCGGTCGTCCGGTCTCCGCGCCGCCGGTGCTGACCGAGGACGAGATGGCGGCCGTGATGGCGACGCAGGCCGCCTACCGGCCGCCGCCCGCCTCGCGCCAGCCGTCCCGGGCCGCCGCGCGGCAGAAGCGCAAGGGATCGACCGGCATCGTGGTTGCGCTGACCGCGCTCGGCCTCCTCGCGGTGGCCGCGCTGTCGATCGGGCTGTACCTGGCCAACCAGGACCCGATGGTGCGGGTGCCGAAGCTGGTCGGGAGCACTCAGGCCGAGGCGGCCAACGCACTGCGCCAGTCCAACCTGGAGGGCGACCCGCACGCCGGCCCGAACGAGAACTGCGTGGCCGGCGTGGTCACCAACCAGGAGCCGAAGCCGGACACCGAGGTCAAGCAGGGCACGCAGATCGACTACGACGTCTGCGGCGAGCCCACGCTGCTCACGGTGCCGGGGTTGTCGCGGCTCACCAAGGACCAGGCGACCAAGCAGCTCGAGGGCATGAACCTGACCGTGGTCGCCGAGTCCCGCGACGGTGTCGAGCCCAAGGACGAGGTCATCGGCAGCGACCCGCAGCCGGGCACGCAGGTCAGGCCCGGCTCGACGATCAAGATCTTCGTGTCGAAGAACAACCAGGCGAACGTGCCTGATGTGTCCGGTAAGACCCCGGATCAGGCCGAAGCGCTGCTGCGGTCGTTCGGCTTCACCAACATCGACACGGAAGAGACCGAGGTCAGCGACCAGTCGAAGGACGGCGTCGCGATCAACACCAACAAGGCGGCGAACAAACCGGCGCTGAAGACCGACCGGATCGTCATCCGGATCGGCAAGTACGACAACCCCAACCCGGGCAACTCCGGCTCACCGAAGCCGAGTAGCAGCGCTTCGCAGGGTAACGGCTGATCGACTACTACCGTGTGTGCCCTGTGGATAACTGACTAGTTATCCACAGGGTTGTGCACAGGCGGGTTTGGTTGGCAGCCCCGCGGCGGCCGGGTTGTCGTGGGCGCCGCGTTGCCGAACCGCCGATCACGGCGCGCGTTCTCATGATCGTGGGAAACATCTGGCTGCCATGGCGACCAGAAGTTTCCCTTGATCATGGGCAGCGCGTCCGTGATCACGGTTTGCGCAACGTGATGCGAACGCCCGGACCGTCGTTGGTCGTGGAGTCATGATCGATGGCGAGCTTTGGCTGCTATGACAGCCAGAAGTCGCCATCGATCATGAAATCGGTCGAGTTGATCGCCAGTTTCGCGTGCAAGGCGCAGCCCGCACGCGGGCCGCCGTGGACGCGGGCCGCCGTAGGCGCGGGCGGCCGCGCGGACTTCAGGTCGCCGGGGTTCTTGGCGCGACGGCGGTGGCAGCGTCCGTGGCGCCGGGGCGGATGCACCGGCGGCACGAGCGGTGTCTGGCGGGAGCGACGGTCGTGCGTTGCGCGGACCCGAGTCCCTGAATTTTGCTTTTACGCGAACGCGGCGATTCTGCGGGCCTCGACCTCGGCCACCAGGTCCGGGGCGCGGTCGAGGGCCTCGGGGAGGCCGCAGGTGGCGAGCCAGTTGGCCAGCATCTGGTGGCCGCCCTGCGTCAGGACGGACTCCGGGTGGAACTGGACGCCCTCGATCGGGAGCTCGCGGTGGCGCATCGCCATGACCACGCCGGACTCGGTTCGGCCGGTCACCTCGATCTCCGGCGGGAGCGTCTCCTCGATCACCGCCAGGGAGTGGTACCGCGTGGCGATGAACGGGTCGGGGAGGCCCGCCAGGACGCCCTGGCCGGTGTGGCTGACCAGGGACGTCTTGCCGTGCAGGAGCTCGGGGGCGCGGGTCACCGTGGCGCCGAAGGCGGCGCCGAACGCCTGGTGGCCCAGGCAGACGCCGAAGATCGGCAGCTTGCCGCCGTACTCCTTGATGACGTCCATGCAGATGCCGGCGCGCTCCGGTGTACCCGGGCCCGGTGAGAGGAGGATGCCGGCCGGGGCGGTCGCGCCGACCTCACGGACGGTGATCTCGTCGTTGCGCCGCACGTCGCAGTCGACGCCCAGCTGGCCCAGGTACTGGACCAGGTTGAAGACGAACGAGTCATAGTTGTCGATGACGAGCACGCGCACTGGTCGGGTCCCTAGCTCGGTAGCACTTGCGGGGCGGTGGTGGAGGGTGCGGGGGCGGGGCTGTCCCCTGTCGTCGTCTCGACCTGGACGTCGTCGAAGGGCAGCAGGGGCTCGACCGCGGGGAAGAGTTGGTACCACAGCAGTGCGCCCGCCACTCCCGCGAGCACCAGCGAGACCAGCGCCTTGAGCTGCCACCGCTTGAAGGGGATGTGCCGCCAGATCCATCCGTACATGCCCGTCAGCCCTTCAGTTCGGCCGGGTCGCCGTCAGCGACCGGCTGGGAGCGGCGGAGGGAGGCGTGCACGACCAGGCGCTGGTAGTTGTTGTACTTCGGGTTGCACGTGGTCATGGTCAGCATGGCGACGTCCGGTGTCTGGCCCGGTTTGTTGGGCACCGGCGCCACGACCTGGACGGCGGTCGGCAGGACGATCTCGCTGCTGGTGACGCGGTAGATGTACCAGGTGTCGGCCGTCTTGACGATCACCGGGTCGTCGGGCCCCAGGCGGTCGAGGTCCCACCAGATGGCCGGGGTGCGGTGGCCGGCCATGGAGAAGTTGCCGAGCTGGCCGGGCATGGCCGTGTCGGGGTAGTGGCCGGGCGCGTAGCGGATGTCGGCCGGGGTCACGCCCTGCACGACGGCCCACTTCTTCTTCAGGCGCGGGATTTGCACGGAGGCGATGACGGCGCCGTTGGACGGCTTGGCCACCGGGCCCGACGGGGCGACCGTCGGCGTGGTCTGCGGTTCCGCGGCCCACTGCTGCTCCAGCTGCCGGTTGAGGTCGTCCTGGTGGGCGTCGACGATGGCCGACTTGCCCCAGACCTCGTAGGCGGCGAACAACAGGACGATCAGGCCGAACGTGATCAGCAGCTCGCCGGTGCCGCGGCTGACCGCCCGCGCGACCGAGCCGACCGTGGTCCTCGTGGATTCGGAGTGCACGCTGCGATAGCCCTCCTCGGTACGGACCGGTCGCAGCGGGACGATCTTGACAGCGTTCTCGGTGTGCGGCTCGCGCGGTGGTTCCGGCGTCTCGTGAGGGGTCGGCGGATCTGTAACTTTCGGGAGGACGGTGGTGGCCGGCTCCTCGAGCACCTGCTGCTTCGCGGGGTGGTCGATGCGGGGGATGACCGCGGTCGCGTCGTCGGGTGGCACGAGGGGCATCAGGCGCGTCTCGATGTCGTCCTGGTCGAGGGCGCGATGGCGGCGGTCCATCGCCCTACGACCCGGCGCGGGCCGAGTGCAGTGCGGTCGACCCGTCGTATGCCCTGGCCTGCACGTCCGCCTCCAAACGCACCTGATAGCCGAGCCCGAAGGTGTCGGCGGCCTCCCGGAACAGCCGCACCCCCTCGGCGTCGTCCAGCGAGCGCTGCAGGCGAGCCTGCTCACCGATCGCGGCGATCTCGAAGGGGGGCGAATAGACCTGCCCATCGAGCAGCAGGGTGTTGCCCACGCAGCGTACCGCGCTCGTAGCGATCACCCGGACACCCATGAGCGTCATGGCCTCCGCGCCGCCGGCCCACAGGGCGTTGACCACGGCCTGCACATCCTGCTGGTGGACCACCAGGTCGTCGGGCGTGGCGCCGGCCGGGCGGCTGCCGTCAGGGCGGCGGGGCGCGTCGTCGAGGACGACCACCAGACCCGGGCCGTGCACGGCGGTCAGCCCGGCGGCAGCCTGCTGGTCGTTGCCGCGCCGGCGCTGCTCGTCCACCTGGCTGTCGGCGCCGGCCTGCTGCTGCTGTTGCTGGTCGATCTCGGCCCGCAGCCGGCCGGCCCGCTCCCGGTCGGCGGCGATCTGCTGCTTGCGCTCGCTGATGAGGTTGGTCAGCTCGGGCCGCCGATCCTCGCGCAGATCGGTGCCCTGGGCGGTGGCGGCGGACAGTGAGAACAGCATCCCGGCCACCGCAAGGACCACCGGCGTCAGCACTGACCAGGCAAAACTTCGCTTCCGGTCACGGCGTGGCAGCATAGCGCGACCGAGGCGGCGCAGCGCCCGCGACCACGAGGAGCCGCCGGATGTGTACTCCACCACGCCCCCTCCCCGCACGCGCGTGCCGACTTGACTACGCTAGTCGGAGAACATTATTCAGGCCGACGCTGGCGGAGGTGGCGGCGTCACATGGATAGTGTTGGCCAGACGACCCCTCCAGGAGAGCGCCGTGCCGAAGTCGACAGTTCGTAAGAAGAAGGTGTACACCGCGCCTGCGGAGTTGCGCCCTCAAGAAACGGCGGCCGCCCGGCGGCGCCCCAGCCCCGTGTGGGTGCCGGCGATGGCGGTGAGCTTCGTCGTGATCGGCATCGCCTGGCTGGTGACGTACTACCTGACGCAGGGCTTCTTCGACGTGGAGGCCTTCTCCGCGCTGGCGAAGCTGGAGTACTGGAACCTGGCCATCGGGTTCGGCTTCCTCGTTGCGTCGCTCGCCGTTTTCTCGAAGTGGCGTTGAGCTGACCGTTCGCCTGAGGGGCGAATGTGTCACAACTTGCGGTGTAGGCCTCCAGCTTGCGCCGCCGGTGTCCTAGCGTTTGCTGCGACCAACCTCACGTTACTCGCGGGTAACACGGGGTCTATGGTCAAGCAGAGCTTTGGCACCGGCAGCGCGTTGGAGGCACCGCATGGGCCCAGTGCAGATCGTCGCTACCTCCGTGGCGGCGGCTATCACCGTCGTCGCGGTGGTCCTCGTTGTGCGCACCGTGCGGCGCATGATCTCGGTGGTGCGGATCGGCCAGCCCGATCCGACCCGCGGCGGCGACCGGGGCCTGCGCTTCAGGACGATGCTGGCCGAGACCCTGGGCCACACCAGGATGCTGCGCTGGACCGTCGTCGGTGCGGCGCACTGGTTCGTGATGATCGCGTTCATCGCGCTGTCGTCGCTGGTGCTCGAGGCGTACTTCGAGGTCGCCGTCCCCGACCACGGTCTGCCGCTGATCGGCGCCTGGAACGTCTACGGGCTGGTCACCGAGTGGATCGGCGTGCTGGGCTTCGTCGGGATCCTGGTCCTGATCGGCATCCGGCTGCGCAACCTGCCGAGCAACCCCGAGCGTCGGTCCCGGTTCACCGGGTCGACGATGTGGCAGGCGTACTACGTCGAGTACACGATTCTCGCGGTCCTGCTGTGCGGGTTCTTCATCCGCGGGTTCAAGGCGGCCAACGACACGCTCGAATGGCCGGTCTGGGCGGCGCCGGTCAGCCACGGCCTCGGATCGCTGCTGCCGGAGAGCGCGGCGGCCGTCAGCCTGGTCGCGATGGTGAAGATCATCGTGTCGATGACCTGGGTGATCGTCATCGCCAGCAACATCACGATGGGCGTCGCCTGGCACCGCTTCCTGGCATTCTTCAACATCTACTTCAAGCGCACCCCCGGCCGGCCAGGCTCCGGTCTCGGTGCGCTGCGGCCGATGATGAGCGAGGGCAAGCCCCTCGACTTCGAGGAGGCCGACCCGGAGAAGGACCAGTTCGGCGTCGCGCAGGTCGAGCAGTTCAGCTGGAAGGGCATGCTCGACTTCACCACCTGTACCGAGTGCGGGCGGTGCCAGTCGCAGTGCCCGGCCTGGAACACCGGCAAGCCGCTCTCGCCGAAGCTGCTGATCCTCAACCTGCGTGACCACGCCTACGCCAAGGCGCCGTACCTGCTGGGCGGGGGCGGCAAGACGCTCACCGGCGACGAGAAGGCCACCCAGGAGCAGCTCGCGAAGATCGACGTCCTCGCGCTCGCCGAGGCCGAGCGGCCGCTCATCGGCGGCGCCGACGAGCTCGGCGTGATCGACCCCGACGTGCTGTGGTCGTGCACCACCTGCGGCGCGTGCGTCGAGCAGTGCCCGGTCGACATCGAGCACGTCGACCACATCGTCGACATGCGGCGGTACCAGGTGCTCATCGAGTCGAACTTCCCGACCGAGGCCGGCGTCATGCTGCGCAACCTGGAGAACAAGGGCAACCCGTGGGGCGCGGCCCAGTCGACCCGCGACGACTGGACCAAGGGCCTCGACTTCGAGGTGCCCAACGTGGCCGACGGCGGCGACTTCGAGTACCTCTTCTGGGTCGGTTGCGCCGGCGCCTTCGAGGACCGGGCCAAGAAGACCACCCGCGCGGTGGCGACGCTGCTCAACGAGGCGGGCGTCAGCTTCGCGATCCTGGGCCAGGGCGAGACCTGCACGGGCGACCCGGCCCGCCGGATCGGCAACGAGTTCGTGTTCCAGATGCTCGCCCAGCAGAACGTGGAGACGCTCAACGACGCCGGCGTGAAGAAGATCGTGGCCACCTGCCCGCACTGCTTCAACACGCTCAAGAACGAGTACGGGCAGCTCGGCGGGGACTACGAGGTCATCCACCACACGCAGCTCCTCGCCCAGCTGGTGGCGACGGGCAAGCTGACGCCGGTCCAGCCGCTGGACGGCTCCATCACGTACCACGACCCGTGCTACCTCGGCCGGCACAACCGCGTGTTCGCGCCGCCGCGGGAGGTGCTGGGCGCTTCCTCGTCGGACGGCCTCGTCGAGATGGACCGGTTCGCGGAGCGCTCCTTCTGCTGCGGCGCCGGTGGTGCGCGGATGTGGATGGAGGAGCGGATCGGGAAGCGGATCAACGTCGAGCGGGTCGAGGAGGCGCTGTCGACCGGGGCGAAGACGGTTGCCGTGTCCTGCCCGTTCTGCCTGACGATGCTCGGTGACGGGGTCACCGGCAAGAAGTCGGCCGGGGCGGCGCCGGATGACGTCGAGGTCGTCGATGTGGCGTCGGTGTTGCTGCGGGCGGTGCGCTCCTAGCTGCTACCGCCCGCCGATCGGGTTCTCGTGTGATGCGTCGGCGCGGTCGAAACGGCGATCAAGCGGCCCCGACGGCGATCAACGCTTGCGACTTCATGATCGTGGGAAACATCTGGCTGTCATAGCGACCAGATGTTTCCCTTGATCATGGGCGGGTCGGGCTTTGCCGGAGGGTGGCGGGCGCCGCGGAGGGTGCGGGCGGCGGTGGCCGGGCGCGGGCGTAGCCCGCGGGTTCGTGGCGGGACGCGGGTGGCAGCGTCCGTGGCGCCGGGGCGGATGCACCGGCGCCACGAGCGGTGTCTGACGGGAGCAACGGACCACAGGTTGCACGGACCGGAGTCAGAAAGATCAGCGGCTCATCGGCGAGTGTCGGTTGGTCGCGGCGGCACCGGTACGATCGCACTGGCCGAACCGCAGGTCGAGGCGCCTTCAGCAGGCCGAGGGTTCACGTGGAACAATTCGGCGGACACCTGAAGGGACCATGCTCACCACACTGTTGCCCCTGCTGGCCTTCGCGCTGCTCACCGCGGCGAACGCCGGGTTTGTTGCCGCCGAGTTCGCTCTCGTCACCGTTGACCGGGCCGAGATCGACCAGCAGGCGGCTGCCGGGGACCGGAAGGCTCGTACGGTACGGCAGGCGCTGCGGGAGCTGTCGTTTCAGCTGTCCGGCGCGCAGCTCGGGATCACCATCACCGCGCTGCTCGCGGGGTACCTGGCCGAACCCGCGCTGGCGCACATCTTCGAGCCCGTCATCCGGCCGATCTTCGGTGGGATGACGCAGACGGCCGGGCACATCATTGCGCTGCTCGTGGCCACGTTGATCTCGATGCTGTTCGGTGAGCTGGTGCCGAAGAACGCGGCGCTCGCCAAGCCCATGCCGGTGGCGCGGGCCACCGCCGGGCCGCAGCGGATGTTCTCGCGGCTCTTCAAGTGGCTGATCGGGGCCCTCAACGGGACCGCCAACTGGGTGGTGCGCCGGTTCGGCGTCGAGCCGCAGGAGGAACTCGCCAGCGCGCGGTCGCCCGAGGAGCTGGGGCTGCTGGCGGCGATCTCGGCGCAGGCGGGTGCGCTGCCCAAGGAGACCGCTGTGCTGCTGCAGCGGACGATCCGGTTCGGTGACAAGCGGGCGGCCGAGGCCATGACGCCGCGGGTCGACGTGGTGTCGCTGCGGGCCGACGTGACCGTTGCCGATCTGCTCGCCACCTCGGTGCAGACGGGATTCAGCCGGTACCCCATCTACGTGCAGACGCTCGACCAGGTGACCGGCGTCGTCACCGTCACCGACGCGCTCGGTGTGCCGCCCGTGCGGCGGCCCACGACCAAGGTCGGGGCGGTGGCGCGGGAGCCCGTGTTCGTGCCGGAGAGCCTCGACCTCGACGGGGTGCTCGAGGCGCTGCGGAAGGCGGGGTCCTCGTTCGCCATCGTCGTGGACGAGTACGGCGGGACCGACGGGGTGGTCACCGTCGAGGACCTGGTCGAGGAGCTGGTCGGTGAGATCGCCGACGAGCACGACATCGAGGACGAGCCGACCACGGCCCACGGGATGCCCGACCTGACCGCGCCCGGCGACGAGCGGACCCTCCTTGTCGACGGTGTACTGCGGGAGGACGAGCTCGCGGAGCAGACCGGCTTCCGGATGCCGGAGGGGCCGTACGAGACGCTGGCCGGCTTCCTCATGGCCCGGCTCGGTCACATCCCCACGGTCGGCGAGACGTGGAACGAGGACGGCTGGGAGTTCACCGTCGTCGAGGTGGACCGGCGCCGCATCGAGCAGGTGCGGGTCGTACGCCCGGAGGTGGTCGATGACTGAGCTGCTGATCACGGTCCTGTTGCTGCTCGGCAACGGGTTCTTCGTCGCGGGCGAGTTCGCGCTCATCGCGTCGCGCCGCACGGTGGTCGAGCCGATGGCCGCCACCTCGCGGCGGGCCCGGATCGCGCTGCGCGCCATGAACGAGATCCCGCTGCTGATCGCCGGCGCGCAGCTCGGCGTGACGATCTGCTCCCTCGGGCTCGGTGCGCTCGCCGAGCCGGCGCTGGCCCACGGGCTGGAGGGGCCGTTCCACTCGCTCCACGTGCCCGAGCAGCTGATCCACCCGGTGGCGTTCATCCTGGCCCTCGGCGTGGTGGTGTTCGCGCACACCGTCGTCGGCGAGATGGTCCCGAAGAACCTGACGCTCGCCTCGCCGGAGCGGGCGGTGCTGTGGCTCGGCCCGCCGATGTACGCCTTCTGCATCGCCACCAAGCCCCTGCTCGTGGCGATGAAGTGGGCGTCGCGCACGATCCTGTCGCTGTGGCGGATCGAGACGACCGGCTCGGTGAAGACCGTGTTCACCGCCGAGGAGCTGGCCGGGCTGGCCGCGCAGGCGACGACCGAGGGGCTGCTCGCCCCCGAGGAGCACGCCCGGATCGCCGGCGCCCTCGCGCTGAGCCGGCGTACGGCCCGCGACGCGCTGCGGCCGTGGGCCCAGGTGACGACCGTGGCCGAGGACGTGTCGCCGGCGTCGCTGGAGGTGCTCGCCACCCGCACGAACCGCTCCCGCTTCCCGGTCGTCGACCGCGCGTCCCGGCGGGTGCTCGGGTTCGTCCACGTCAAGGACGTGATCGGGTTCGTCGGGCCGCAGCGGCGGGCGCCCATCCCGCCCGATCTGGTCCGGCCGCTCGGGATCGTCCCGCCGACCCGCACGCTGGCCGAGCTGCTCCTGGCCATGCGCCGCGAGCGGCAGCACATCGTGCTGGTCAGCGACGGGCGGGTGCCGATCGGCGTGGTCACGCTCGACGACGTGCTCATGGCCGTCGTCGGCGAGCCGGTCAAGGACGAGTATCACTCGACGGCCGGAGCCGCGCGCTGATCACCCCTTGCGCCGGTTTCCCGCCGCGGTGTGAGCTCCTCGTCAACCCTTCAGAAAACTTCCAAGGGCGCCAATGTTATTCGAATAGGGTTCTCGGTCGGTGACGGTCAGTTCACGTCGGCGCCGAGTTGTGTGTTCATTCGGTGACTCCCTGCTCACGGTGGCTGTGGATGGTGCCGTCACTGTCGATAGTGGGCTCGGAGTCCCTCTGTATTGGCGGTAAGGGGAACGATCAGTTCGCCGCGCAATTGATGACGTGTTCGTCACTCGGGGCGCGTGATTTTCCGAACAAATCGGACACATGCTTGAACCTTTGGTCTCGCCGCCATAACGTGAATTCTCGTCGGATGGATGTCCGCGCCCACCATGGTCGCGCCAGACGGCACCGCCGAGTCGATATCCGAGCCGGGGACCCATGTGTCCAATCGGGGTGAATCCGCGAGATTGCGGTAGGGCGAACTTCCCGCCCGAACCCGTCAGCTAACCCGGTAGGCGGCCATGGAAGAAGGAGCAGCTCCTCGGTGGACAACCATCTGAGGTTGACGAAACGCCTGGTCCGCGTTCTCGCCGTCACCCTTGGTGGTCTGTCGCTCGCCATCGGTGTCACCGGTCTCGCTCAAGCGGAACCGACGCCGGCTGAGCTCGAAGCGCAGATCGACCAGAAGTGGAACGAGATCGAGCCCGTCATCGAGCAGCACAACCAGCTCAAGGGTGAGCTGAACGCCAACAAGGCCAAGCAGAAGGCGCTGCAGGACCAGATCGCGCCGCTGCAGGCGCGGGTCGACGAGACGCTGACCCGGGTGTCGAGCTTCTCGGTCATGCAGTACAAGACCGGCCGCTTCTCCAGCTTCAACGCGCTGATGACCACGGGGTCGCCCGACACGTTCGCCGAGCAGCTGATGATGCTCAACATGATGGCGAAGGACGAGGCGGCCAAGGTCCAGGACGTGCTCGTCGCCAAGAAGGCGCTCGACGAGCAGAAGAAGCCGCTCGACGAGCTGATCGCCAAGCAGGTCGAGCAAGAGGCCACGATGGCCGTCAAGGAACAGCAGATCAACGCCGAGATCAAGTCGCTGAACGACCTGCGCGTCAAGGCGTACGGCAGCACCGGCGGGCTCGGCACCCTGCGTCCGGTGGCCTGCCCGCAGTCGTACGACGGCAGCCCCGGCGCGAAGGCGGCGCAGGTCGCCTGCCAGCAGATCGGCGACCCGTACATCTGGGCGGCCGAGGGCCCGAACAGCTTCGACTGCTCCGGCCTCACGCTCTACGCGTGGAAGCAGGTCGGCTACTCGCTGCGGCACTACACCGCCTGGCAGTACTCGGACACCAAACGGGTCGCCCGGGCCGACCTGAAACCCGGCGACCTGGTCTTCTTCTACGGCGACCGGCACCACGTCGGCCTCTATGTCGGCAACGGCTGGATGGTCCATGCGCCGACATCCGGCGACCGGGTGCGGATGAAGAAGATCGACGACGGGCCGATCAACGGGTACGGCCGGGTCGTTTGAGCCAAGGGGTGGGTCTTCGGGCCCACCCCTTCTTTATTGGGTCGGCTTCATTGGGTCGGCCTTCATTGGGTCGGCCAGGTGCGCCAGTTCTGCCACGAGCGGCTCGGGGTCGGGCCGCGCTGGCCCTGGTACCGCGAGCCGTAGACCGCCGAGCCGTACGGGTGCTCCGACGGCGACGAGAGCCGGAAGATGCACAGCTGGCCGATCTTCATACCGGGCCACAGCATGATCGGCAGGTTCGCCACGTTGGAGAGCTCCAGCGTCACGTGGCCGGAGAAGCCGGGGTCGATGAAGCCGGCCGTCGAGTGGGTGAGCAGGCCGAGGCGCCCCAGGCTGGACTTTCCCTCCAGCCGGCCGGCGAGCTCGTCGCCGAGCGTGATCACCTCGAGCGTCGAGGCCAGCACGAACTCGCCCGGGTGCAGCACGAAGGGCTGACCGTCCCCGACCTCGACCATTGAAGTGAGATCATCCTGTTGTACCGCTGGATCGATGTGCGTGTAGAGATGGTTGTTGAACACGCGGAACCATCGATCGAGCCGCACGTCGATGCTCGACGGCTGGACGAGTGCCCGGTCGAACGGCTCCAGCGTCAGCTGGCCGTCTTCGAGCTCTTTGGCTAGGTCGCGGTCGGAGAGCAGCACTGTACGACCTTACGTGACCTGGCCTGCGGCGCTCGTCGTCGCCTCTTTCGGTCGCTCTTTCTGGAAACCGCGTTGATCGAACATGTGTTCGAGTACATTTGGTGTATGGCAACGTGGGCAGACTTCGCCGCGGCCGAGCCACTGCTGGCGACGGCCATTCGCACGCTGGTGTGCCAGTATGGTCCGGGCCTGGGGTACCTCGCCACGGTCCGCCCGGACGGCGGCCCGCGCATCCACCCGGTGTCACCGGTGATCACTTCCGACGGCCTGTTCTGCTTCGTCCTGCCGTCGCCGAAGCGCCACGACCTGGACCGCGACGGCCGGTACTCGCTGCACAGCTTCCCGGGCACCGACTCGGACGACGAGGCGTACCTGTCGGGGCGAGCCACCCGGGTGACGTCAGACGCCGTGATCGCCGGCCTGGCCCGGGAGATGCGAGCGGCGCCGGGGTTGGACTGGAAGCTGTACGAGCTGACGGTGGACGTGGCGATGCTGGTCCACCACGACACCGCAACGACGTCGACGCGCACGGTCTGGAAGGCTCGCCCCGACCACATCCCAAGAGCGAGACACAATGCTCCGTGCGAAGCGGCCGTTGATTCGGTACAGTAGGCGTCGCTCGCGGGTGTAGTTCAATGGCAGAACATCAGCTTCCCAAGCTGACAGTGAGGGTTCGATTCCCTTCACCCGCTCGGACCTAGGGGCCCTCTGTTCGCGGAACGCGCGAACCGGGGGTCCTCGCCATTTTCCCTGGGGCCCGAGCCCCAGACCCCACGGTGGGTGGCGGCTCGCCGTCGGGTTGGTCGCGGCCGTGGGGTGGTTTACTTGGGCTGGACGGTCGCGGCGTTGGGGGTCGTGGTGGACATGGACGATGCGCGGGCTCCGCTGGGGTCGCGCTATGCCGATCAGCGGCCGTACGTCGTCGTTGATGACCTGGCCGAATTGCACGGGCCGACCAGCGGTGAGGCTCGGCTCGACCGGCGCTTGAACTGGTCTGGGCGGGCCGTGTACGACCTCGATAACCCGCGACGGCTGGCCAGCATGTATGAGACGGTCCTCCGCGAGGCCACTCGCGTCGAACAGCTTCAGACGTGGCTGGACGGACCCGCCCTCGTGCGGCTGTGGTCGTCGCTCGTGCTGCCGCCGCAGGTCAGGCAGCTGTGGGAACGCCGGTTCCCGCAGCTCGCGAACGAGAGCCGGTCCGCTGCGTAGTGATGCGCGACCAGGCTCCGACGCATCGCCGTTTGGCGCGGATCGGGTTGCAAGCCGGCGGCCCCTATGGGTTCGCCTTGGCCGGCGGCCATGCGGTTGCCGCGCACGGCTCTTGCAGCGCCCGAGCGAGGACGTCGACCTTTTCGCCGACTGGCAACGGCGTGCCGATTTCCCGGCCGCCGTCGACGAGGTGATTGCGGCCTACGGGGCAGCCGGGTATGACGTGGAGATTGACCACCGCACTGAAACGTTTGCCCGGCTGTACCTCACCGACCCGACCACTCCCAGCGAACAGCACCGTGTTGAGTTGGTCGCAAACTGGCGCCTTCAACCGCCGGTCCAGATGGACATCGGGCCCGTGCTGCACCCGGACGACGTCATGGCTGGCAAGGTCGACGCCCTGTACAACCGCGCTGCCGCTCGCGACTTCCTGGACATCGATGCCGCGATCACCGGTGGTTCGTACACATTGGAGCGACTGTGTCAGCTCGCTGAGGCCGTTGACGCCGGATTCGACCGCGCCACGTTCGAGCAAATGCTGCGCTACGTCCAACGCTTCGACGACGACGATTTCTCCGAGTACGGCGTCAGTCCCGACGAGGTCGCGGCGCTACGAGTACGTGTCGACGAGTGGCGCAACCAACTGACGGCCGGCGGAGTCGCCGGGCCATTCGCGGGCCATTAAGCCGGGCAACGGCTGGCCGCTCCAGGCCGACCAGGTCTGCGCCACGCTGCGGACAACCGGCGTCTCGGTTCGAACCTGTCCAGTTCCCAAGCTGACGGTGAGGATTCGATTCCCTTCACCCGCTCGGACCTAGGGGCCCTCTGTTCGCGGAACGCGCGAACCGGGGGCCCTCGCCATTTTCCCCTGGGGCCGATGTGGGACGTCAGGCTCCGGCGGGGTTTGGCTGCCGGTGGAGCAGGGCAGGGGCGGGGCGACGTCAGGGGGTCGACGATGGCGCGTGCCCATCAGCCGGATCAGGCCGTCTTCCGGGCGGTCCTTCCGGAGGAGATCGACTGGCAGCCGTTCCCGGCGTTTCCGCCGTCAGCTCGGCTCGCCGTCGTGGTTGGGCATCCGGCCGCGGCTGGGCCTTACGTGATCAGGGTCAAGGTGCCCGGCGGGGTCAAGCTTATGCCGCACCGGCATCCGGAGGATCGGGTCTACACGGTCATGTCCGGGGTCTTCTACATCGGGCTGGGGGAACAGTTCGACGGCGACAAGTTGGAGGCTTATCCGCCCGGTGCCGTCGTGGTGCTGCCCGGTGGTACAGCTCATTTTCATTGGGCCAGATCCGGTGAGTACGTCACCCAGGTGACGGCGGTGGGGCCGCTTGGGCTTGAGTACGTCGACCCGGCCGATGACCCGCGAAGCGCAGGAAAATAGGGGGAGGGCGCCGTTGCCCTCCCCCTATTTTGTCCGTGGTGGTGAAGCCTAGAAGGCGTCCTCCGAGAGCTGCATCGCGTCCAGCGCGGTCGACTCGACGATGCGCCGGTCGGCGCCCACCCGCGGGAGGATCTCGTGGGCGAAGAACTTCGCCGCCGCCACCTTGCCCTCGTAGAAGGGCTTGTCCGTCGCGGAGACCTCGCCGGCCAGGGCCTTCAGGGCCACCTCGGCCTGGCGCTGGAGCAGCCAGCCCACGATGATGTCGCCCAGCGCCAGCAGGAACCGGCGGCTGTTCAGGCCGACCTTGTAGACCGCCTGCGGGTCGCCGGCCTGGGCCTCGCCGAGCCAGCCGGTGAAGATGCCCAGGATCTGCTGTGCCTCGGTCAGCGCCCTGCCGAGCGCCACGCGCTCCAGTTTGAGCTGGCCGTTGCCGCCCTCGGCCTCCAGGAACTGCTGGATCTCGCCGGCGACGACCAGGAGCGCCTTGCCCTGGTCCTTCACGATCTTGCGGAAGACCAGGTCGAGGCTCTGGATCGCGGTCGTGCCCTCGTAGAGGGTGTCGATCTTCGCGTCGCGGACGTACTGCTCCAGCGGGTAGTCCTGCAGGAAGCCGGAGCCGCCGAAGGTCTGCAGGGCCTCGTGGCCGAGCAGCTCGTAGGCCCGCTCGGAGCCGACGCCCTTCACCAGCGGCAGCAGCAGGTCGTTGACCCGCTTGGCGAGCGCCGCGGCCTTCTCGTCGCCCGCGGCCTCGGCCAGCGCCACCCGGTCCTGCCAGGAGGCGGTGTAGGCGACGAGCGCACGCAGGCCCTCGGCGTACGACTTCTGCAGCAGCAGCGAGCGGCGCACGTCCGGGTGGTTGATGATCGCGACGCGGGGCGCGGCCTTGTCGGTCGACGCGAGGTCGGCGCCCTGCACGCGGCTCTTGGCGTAGTCGAGGGCGTTGAGGTAGCCCGTCGACAGCGTCGCGATCGCCTTCGTGCCGACCATCATCCGCGCGTACTCGATGATGAGGAACATCTGCCTGATGCCCTCGTGCACGTCGCCGAGCAGCCAGCCCTTGGCCGGCACGCCGTGGCCGCCGAAGGTCACCTCGCAGGTCGTGGAGACCTTGAGGCCCATCTTGTGCTCGACGTTGGTGACGAAGACGCCGTTGCGGTCCTTGAGCTCGCCGGTCTCGCCGTCGAAGTGGAACTTCGGCACGACGAACAGCGAGAGGCCCTTGGTGCCGGGGCCGCCGGCGCCGGGCGTGTCGACCGGGCGGGCCAGCACGTAGTGGACGATGTTCTCGGCCAGGTCGTGCTCGCCGCTGGTGATGAAGCGCTTGACGCCCTCGATGTGCCACGAGCCGTCGGCTTGCGGGACGGCCCTGGTGCGGCCGGCGCCGACGTCCGAGCCCGCGTCGGGCTCGGTGAGCACCATCGTCGAGCCCCACTGCTTGTCGGCGAAGAGCTTCGCCCAGCGCTTCTGCTCTTCGGTGCCTTCGACGTGCAGGGTGTTGGCGAAGGAGGGGCCGGACGCGTACATCCACACCGGCGCGTTCGAGCCGAGCACCATCTCGGCGAGAGCCCACCAGAGGGCGCGCGGCGCGGCGGTGCCGCCCAGCTCGGCCGGCAGGTCGAGGCGCCAGAACTCGGCGGCCATGAACGCCTCGTAGGACTTCCGGAACGACTCCGGCATCTTCACGCTGTGCGTGGCCGGGTCGTACACCGGCGGGTTACGGTCGCCGTCGGTGTAGCTCGCAGCGAGATCCTCGCGGGCGAGGCGGTCGACCTCGGCCAGGATGTCTTTGGCGGTGTCCACGTCGATGTCGCCGTATGGGCCTTGACCCAGGACCTTGTCGACACCGAACACCTCGAAGAGGTTGAACTCGAGGTCCCTCAGGTTGCTTTTGTAATGGGTCATCGCGGAGTGGCCCCCGTCTCTGGGTCTTGTTGCCAAGGGTGCTGATCGAGCATGGACGACCGAGGTTACCAGCCGGTAACGACCATCTTATTACCGGCAAGTAACCTCGAACAGAGCTCGCAGCGAAGAGTGAACTGGGCCACAGTCGCCCCACCGGCGCCAGGTCGCGCGCTAGGCGGACGTCACCCCGGCGCCGCCGATCTCCCAGCTCGGGACCGTCGACGGCGTCTTGACTCCCTGGTACTCCACGAGCACCAGCGCGATGTCGTCGTCGAGGCGGCCGCGCACCCACTCCAGCAGCGCGCTCTCCAGCGACTTCAGCCCGTCGGCGACCGTGCCGTGGCCGAGCAGCCGCTGGGCCCGCTCCGCGGTGGGGAAGAACTGACCGTCGCGCCGCGCCTCCGCGAGCCCGTCGGTGAAGAACAGCAGCCGGTCGCCCGGCTCCAGCCGCTCGACGCGCGGCTTGACCACCGGCATGAAGCCCAGTGGCGGCGCGTTCGACGGCGGGTCGAGCGCGATGACCCGGCCGCGGCGCAGCAGCAGCGGCGCCGGGTGGCCGCAGTTGACGATCGTCAGCGTGCCGCCGCGCTCCTCGATCAGCGCCGCCGTCACGAAGTCCTCGTCACCGACCGACCGGGCCACCGCCCGGTCGAGGTCGGCCACGATCGCGCGCAGGTCGGCCCGCTCGAACGCCACGTGGCGGTAGGAGCCGAGCACGATGCTGGCCAGGCGCACCGCGTCGAGGCCCTTGCCCCGCACGTCGCCGATGATCATCCGGACGCCGTAGGGCGTCTCGACCGCCTCGTAGAGGTCGCCGCCGATGTCGGCCGCGGCGCTCGCCGAGATGTACCG
Organism: Dactylosporangium sp. NPDC005572; assembly: GCF_040605515.1. Lineage (NCBI taxonomy): Bacteria > Bacillati > Actinomycetota > Actinomycetes > Micromonosporales > Micromonosporaceae > Dactylosporangium > Dactylosporangium sp. NPDC005572. The sequence goes on from NZ_JBEXCY010000008.1 coordinate 97,165, forward strand.
CGCGGCGATCGTCAGCGGCCCCAGTTGTGGCCCCAGCGGCCGGAGCACCGCGCCCTGGGCCACGGAGGCCAGGCGCGACAGCTCGGCGTACCGCGCGATCTGCCGCTGCCGGATCGCCCCGACGGCGCAGGCGATGCCGCTCGCCACGAGCACCGCGCCGAGGTTCACCAGCAGCACCAGCGCGCGGTCGCGGCTGTGCATGAGCTCGATCGCGCAGAAGACGAAGGCCAGCACCGACGCCGCGCTGCCGACCGCGAGCACCTCGGGCCAGGAGCAGAACGCCGCGGCCAGGAACGGCGCCGCGGCGGCGAGTCCGATGTAGTTCGCCTCGGCGCCGTCGGCCAACTCCGCCGCCAGCACGAGGCAGAGCAGCACGAAGGCCGCGCCGACTCCGGCGCGGGCCTCGGGAAGCAGCTGACGTTTCATAGTTCCGGCCAACAGCATGCCACCAACCAGGCGCCGAACCGTTCAAACAAACGGCCGGGTCTGGGGTTACTTGAGTACCTCGTACCGTGCGTTGATCACACCGGCACTGACCGATGCGACCTGAACAAATGCCCCTCGGGCCAGATCCAGGCACCGTCCGGTCACGAACGGTCCCCGATCGTTGATCCGCACGACGACGGATTTCCCGTTGGCCAGGTTGGTGACCCGCACCTTCGTGTTGAACGGCAGCGTCTTGTGGGCGGCCGTCAGCCCGTCGGGATCGAACTTTTCACCATTTGCTGTCTTCGATCCGGTTGCATAATACGACGCCTTGCACGTGCCGGTGGGCCCGGCCGAGGTCTTCTTCGAGGGCGTCGCCGTGGCCGCCGGCGAGTGCGTGACCTGCGGCGACGAGGCCGCGGCGCTCAGGCTGGGGCGGTCGTCCCGGTCGGCTCGCGCCTCCGGACTGCGGCTGACGTCGACGGCGTCCCCCGCGGCGGCCGGCGTCGACCCGGAGCGGAGATTGACGGTCGCCACCGCCCCGCCGACCAGTGCGACCGTCGCGACGATGCCCGCGACCAATGGGACGAGCAGGCGACGTCCCGGAGCGGAATGCTTGCCGGACAAGACCCAGCACCCTTCGTCGGCGGCATGGCCGTAACCGACGGTATCGAGCAGCCCCGGCGTCCAGTCAAACGCAGGGGCGATTTGGCCCGATAGTTCCGCCCGAACGGACGAGTCTGTGCACGTCCGTTCGGGCTACGTCAATACGGTCAGTGACCGACCGCATCACGCACTCGGGAGACCGCCTGGTCGAGGGCGATCTCCTCCTTCTCGCCCGAGCGGCGGTCGCGGATCTCCACCACGCCGTCGGCCAGGCGCTTGCCCACGACCACGATCGTCGGGACACCGAGCAGTTCGGAGTCGTTGAACTTGACGCCCGGCGAGACCTCCTTGCGGTCGTCGAGGATGACCGTCAGGCCGGCCGCCTCGAGCGCCGCGGCGAACTTCTCGGCGCCGTCGCGGATCTCGTCGGTCTTGCCGGCGGCGACCACGTGGACGTCGGCGGGCGCCAGCTCCCGCGGCCAGCACAGCCCGCGCTCGTCGGCGGTCTGCTCGGCGACCACCGCGATCACGCGGGTCACGCCGACGCCGTAGGACCCCATCGTGACGACCTGCGACTTGCCGTTGCGGTCGAGGACGGTCAGGTCGAACGCCTTCGCATACTTGCGGCCGAGCTGGAAGATGTGACCGATCTCGATGCCGCGCGCCAGCTCCAGCGCACCGCCGTCGACGGGGCAGACGTCGCCGTCCTCGATGCGCACCGCCTCGATCGTGCCGTCGGGCGTGAAGTCGCGGCCCGCCACCAGGTTCATGACGTGCTTGCCGGGCTCGTCGGCGCCGGTGATCCAGCTCGTGCCGTCGACCACGCGCGGGTCGACCAGGTAGCGGATGCCGGAGGAGCCCTTCTCACCGAGGACGCCGGGGCCGATGTACCCCTTGACGAGCGCCGGGTGCGACGCGAACTCGGCCTCGGACATGGGCGCCACCTCGGCCGGCGCCACCTGGGCCTCGACCCGGCGCAGGTCGACCTCGCGGTTGCCGGGCACGCCGACGGCCAGCGGCTCGCGCTTGCCGTCGGGCAGCGTGAGCATCAGCAGGACGTTCTTCAGCGTGTCGGCCGCGGTCCACGGGCGGTCGTCGCGGCGCAGGTCCTCGCGCTCGTTGAACAGGTCGACCAGCGTCTCGATGGTCGGGGTGGCGGGGGTGTCGGCGACCTTGGCCGCGGGCAGGCCCTCGATCGGCAGCGCGGCGGGCGCGGGCGTGGTGACCGCCTCGACGTTGGCCGCGTAGTCGCCGTTGGTGCAGCGCACGAAGGTGTCCTCGCCGATGTCGCAGGTCGCGAGGAACTCCTCCGACGCGCTGCCGCCCATCGCGCCGCTCATCGCGGAGCAGATGACGTAGTCGAGGCCCATCCGGTCGAAGATCTTCTTGTAGGCGACGCGGTGCCGTGCGTAGGCGTCGCGCAGTCCGTCGTCGTCGACGTCGAACGAATACGAGTCCTTCATGACGAACTCGCGGCCGCGCAGGATGCCGGCCCGGGGGCGCGCCTCGTCGCGGTACTTCGTCTGAATCTGGTAGAGCGTGAGCGGCAGGTCCTTGTAGGACGAGTAGAAGTCCTTGACCTGGAGCGTGAACATCTCCTCGTGCGTCGGGCCGAGCAGGTAGTCACCCTGTCGGCGGTCCTTCAGCCGGAAGATGTTGTCGCCGTACTCCGTCCAGCGGCCGGTCGCCTCGTAGGGCTCGCGGGGCAGCAGGGCGGGGAACGTGAGCTCCTGGCCGCCGATGGCGTCCATCTCCTCGCGGATCACCCGCTCCACGTTGCGCAGGACGCGCAGGCCCAGCGGCAGGAACGTGAAGATGCCCGGGGCCACGCGACGGACGTATCCCGCGCGGACCAGCAGCCGGTGGCTGGTCACCTCCGCGTCCGCGGGATCCTCACGCAGCGTTCGCAGGAACAGCGTGGACATCTTCAGGACCATCTGCGTCTACCTTCCCCGGGTCCGAACCGGTCCGACGTCGTCTGACACTCGCTGTGACGATACCCGCTTCGGGCATTTCACCGCGCCTGGGTTAACGCCGCGTCGTCACATCACGTAGCCGGAGAATCACGACTTGTTGACGATGTCGGTGCCGATCGCCCGCATGGCGTCGAGGACCTCGTGCGTGCGATCGGCCGGGAAGTTGGCGATCACCGCGTAGGCGGTGTTCCCGGTCAGCCCGACGTCGGCCCGCACGCCGACATCGGTGCCCGTCTTATTCGCCAGGCCGTCGTGCGCGAGCGGGTCCAGGCCGAAGGCCGCCGCCACCATCGACAGATCCGTGTTGTGGCCCATCCAGGCCAGCAGCCGGCGGCTCCCGGGGTACAACTCCTGCCGAAGACCGACCATGAACCGCGACAACTCGTCGGCGCTCCCGGACGAGAGCCGGGGCGGGTGCTCCGGTCGCCGCTCGTCGCGGACACGGTCATGCAGCGCCGAATGGTCCAGCAGTTGTACCGCGGGCAGCCCGACCCTGCGCAGCAGCACGTTGGTGGCGAGGTTGTCGCTGACCGCCGCGACGAGCACCGCGAGGTCCTCGACGCACAGGGCGTCGACGGAGAGATGCTGCCAGAGCCCGGAGTCGGCGACCGCATCCCCGGCCTCGCGCCGCAGCATCTCCCGCGGATCGAGCTCCCCGTCGTCGATCCGCCGCGCAACCTCGAGCAGCAGGAACAGCTTCCCGACGCTGGCCGTCGACAGCACGCGCCGGGCGTCCTGTTCGTATCGCACCGATCCGTCGAGACTGCGCACGCTGATCGACCAGAGAATGTCGTCCGGCCGCAACTCAGCCGCGGCCGGTGTGCTGGGCCGTCAACGGGGCCGACTCCAGGTCGCGCCAGGTGCCGGCGAACCGGTGGACCGCGATGCCCGACGTGGCCAGGCCCGTGTCCGGGAGCTCGTCCGGGGCCAAAAGGTCCGACAGCACCGACAACGTCGGGTTGTGGCCGATGACCAGCAGCGTGGCCACGTCCGGGTCCGTCTGCCGGACCAGGTCCAGGGTGTCGGGGGCCGGGCCGTGGTAGACGCGCTGCTCGTACACCACCGGGACCGCGTCCACCGCCAGCCCCTGCAGCGTCTCGCGGGTGCGGACCGCCGTCGAGCAGAGAACCTGGTCCGGCTCCAGGGCCGCGGTGCGCAGCCAGGCGCCGGCCGCGGCGGCGTCGCGGCGACCGCGGGCGCTGAGCGGGCGCTCGATGTCGGTGGCGTAGTCATCCGGGTCGGCCGCCTTCGAATGGCGGAGCAGGATCAGCGTGCGCTCGGTCATGGGCACAAGCGTGCCCGATTGAAGGCTGTCGCACATGGGTAACCCGGGACCAGACAGATTGCCCGAACAGACGTCCGAGGAGGCCCTCGATGGGTATCGGCGGCAGCATTCTACTGATCGTTGTCGGCGCGATTCTCACGTTCGCGTTGGACGACACCAATCTGGGGCCGTTCAACCTCGACACGATCGGCTGGATCCTCCAGATCGCCGGGGTCGTGGCGCTCCTGCTGACCCTGTACTTCTGGAACACGCGGCGCCGGACCGTCGTCCAGCCGACGACCGACGAGGTCATCGAGCGCCGCGAGCGGCGTTACTGAGCGCTACGCATACAGCGCGAAATAGATCGCGATGTGGTGGCAGATCGCGGCCACCAGCGTGCAGGCGTGGAAGAACTCGTGGTGGCCGAACACCGTCGGCCACGGGTTGGGTCGGCGGAGCGCGTAGAACACCGCGCCGACGGTGTAGAACGCCCCGCCGACCAGCGTCAGCACCAGGGCGGTGACGCCGCCGCCGTGGAGGATGTCGGGGAGTACCACGACCGCGACCCAGCCCAGCGCGACGTAGAGCGGTGCGGACAGCCACCGCGGCGCGTTCGGCGTGATGAGCTTCATGCCCACGCCGAGGGCGGCTCCGCCCCACACGACCGCCAGGATGATTTTCCCGGTGGTCTCGGGCAGGAGCAGCACGCTGAACGGCGTGTACGTGCCGGCGATGAACACGAAAATCATGGAATGGTCGAGCCGCCGCATGATCTTGTAGCCGCGCTCGGACCACACCCGCCGGTGGTACAGCGCGCTCGTGCCGAACAGCGCGACGACCGTCAGGCTGTAGACGGCGCAGCTCACGAACGGTGCCCAGCCGGGCCGGGCCGCCGCCAGCGAACACAGGACGATCCCGCACACGATCGCCACACCGGCCGCGTACGCATGCAGCCAGCCGCGCATCCGCGGCTTGCCGAGGTCGACCGGGCGCAGGCGGGTTTCGGTCTTCACGGTCACGCCCTCCAGGTTACGGTACCGTAGGTTACTCGCAAGTATCTTCCGGACGTCTATCGTGACGGCATGGACGTCCGTCCGGTCGGCGGCAACGCCCTCCTCATCGAGGTCGACGACCCGCTCGCCTGGTTCGCCCACCTCGACGCCGAGCGACGGGCCGGCCGCTTGCCGGCCGTCGACATCGTGCCCGGTGCACGCACCGTACTGCTGGACGGTGTGTCCGACACCACGGCGGTCGCCGCGGCCCTGCGCGACGCCTGCCCGCCGGCCCGCCCCCCGGCCTCGGCCGCGCCGGTCGAGCTGCCGGTCCGGTTCGACGGCGAGGACCTCCCGTTCGTCGCCGAGCACGTCGGCGCGACCGTCGACGCCGTCATCGCCACCGTCCTCGACACCGAGCTGCGCGTCGCGTTCTGCGGGTTCGCGCCCGGCTTCGCCTACCTCACCGGCCTGCCCTGGAGCCTGCCCCGGCTGCCCAGCCCGCGGCCGCGTGTCCCAGCCGGCGCAGTCGGCCTCGCCGCCGAGTTCCTCGGGGTGTACCCCACCGCCTCACCCGGCGGCTGGCGCCTCATCGGCCGCACCGACTCACCGCTGTTCGACGTCGACCGCGACCCGCCCGCGCTCCTCGCCCCGGGCCGCACCGCGCGGATCGTCGCCGCATGACGACCCTCGTCGTGGCCGCGGCCGGCCCGCTCACCACCGTCCAGGACCTCGGCCGGCCCGGATACGCCCACCTGGGCGTGCCCCGCTCCGGCGCGCTCGACCAGCCGGCCCTCACGCTCGCCAACCGGCTCGTCGGCAACGCACCGGGCGCCGCCGGCCTGGAGATCACGCTCGGCCCGTTCGCCGCCACGCTCACCGCGGCCGGCACCGTCGCCCTGACCGGCGCCGCCGCCCCGTTCCGGGTCGGTGGCCGGCCGGCGCCGCTCAACGCCCCCGTCGCGGTCCGGGCCGGGGACCGCATCGAGATCGGGTCCGCGGTGCTCGGCCTCCGCGGCTATCTCGCGGTGTCCGGCGGCCTTCAAGCAGAAGTTGTACTGGGGAGCAAGTCGACCGACACCCTGTCCACGCTCGGCCCCGCCGTCGTCCGGGACGGTGACCGGCTGCCCATCGGCCCGCGAGCCGGAGCGCCGGCCGCCGTCGACGTCGCCCCGCAGCCCCGGCTGGGCCGCGACGTCACCCTGCGGATCACCTGGGGCCCTCGCGCCGACCGCTTCACCGATCCGCACGTGCTCACCCACACGCGGTACACCATCGACACCCGCAGCAACCGCGTGGGGACGCGGCTCATCGGGGCCGCGCTCGCCCGCGCCGACGCCCGTGAGCTGCCCAGCGAAGGGATCGTGCTCGGCGCCGTCCAGGTGCCGGCGGACGGGCAGCCGCTCGTGTTCCTCGCAGACCACCCGACCACCGGCGGATACCCGGTCGTCGCGGTCGTCGACCCCCGCGATCTACCACTGCTCGCCCAGGCCCGGCCGGGCGATACGGTTCGGTTCCATGGACCTGAACAGTGACCTCGGCGAAGGGTTCGGCGTCTGGCGGCTCGGCGACGACGACGCCCTGCTGACCATCGTCACCAGCGCCAACGTCGCCTGCGGCTTCCACGCCGGCGACCCGTCCACGATGCGCCGGGTCAGCAACCTCGCCCACGAGCGTGGCGTGCGGGTCGGCGCCCAGGTCAGCTACCGCGACCTGGCCGGCTTCGGCCGGCGCCGCATCGACGTCGACGTCGCCGAGCTCACCGACGAGCTGCGGTACCAGATCGGGGCCCTCGCCGCGTTCGGGCCGGTCGGCTACGTGAAGCCGCACGGCGCCCTCTACAACGTCGCCGCCGTCGAGCCCGGCCACGCATCCGCGGTCGTGGCGGCCGCGTCCGCGTCCGGACTGCCGGTCCTCTGCCAGCCGGGATCCGTGTTGTACCGGCTCGCCGGCGACGCCGGGCTGCGCGTCGTCGCGGAGGGGTTCGTCGACCGGGGATACCGGCCCGACGGGCGCCTGGTCTCCCGCGCCGAGCCCGGCGCCCTGGTCACCGACGTCGACGCGGTCGCGGCCCGGGCCGTCCGCATGGCCGTCGACGGCGAGGTCGAGGCGGTCGACGGGACCGTGGTCGCGATGCCGGTCGAGTCGCTGTGCGTCCACGGCGACACCCCGGGCGCGGTCGCGATGGCCACCGCGGTCCGGGATGCGCTGCTCGCCGCCGGCGTGTCCGTCCTGCCGTTCGCCTAGCTGTCGAGGCCGCGCAGGATCAGCGGCAGCCGGGCGGCGCCGTCCGGCACCACCCTGACCGGCACACCCCAGTCCTGGCGGGTGAGGTGACAGGCCGGGAACTCGGCGTCGACGTCGCACGTGGCCGCCTGCGCGACGACCTGCAGTACACCTTCGGCCACCTCGGGATTGACGACCAGGCGGCGCCGCAGGTCCGTCGTGACACCGGCCCCCTCCAGCAGCAGCTCCGGCGGCGAGGCCGACACCTCCAGCCGGGTCGACGGGCCGAACGACTCATCGAGCTTCTGACCCGGCGCCGGCTCGAAGATCAGGTCCAGCTCGACCGTGCCGGGCGCCAACATGGTCGACGGGCGCTCGGTGCGGTGCCGGGTGCCCGCCACGTCGATGCCGGCCGCCTCCAGCGTGCCCGGCGCGAGCCGGACCAGCCGGTGCGCGGCCGACTCGACCACGACGATGCCGCCGTCCCTCGTGCTGACGATCGCGCTCGGCTCCTGGAGGCCGTCGACGACCGTGGTCACCGTGTCGCCGGAGATGCGGCGGACCGCGCCGTTGTACGTGTCGGCGACGAGCACGCTGCCGTCGCTCAGGGCGAGGACGCCGAGCGGGTGCTGGAGCAGCGCCTGGTCGGCCGGGCCGTCGACGTGGCCGAAGTCGAACAGCCCCTGGCCGACGGCGGTGTGCATCTCCCCGTCCTCGATCCAGCGGACGGCGGAGGACTCGCTGTCGGCGATCCACAGGCGGCCGCCGTACGCGGACAAACCGGACGGCTGGGCCATCCACACCTCGTGCAGCGGGCCGTCCTTGAGCGCCTCGACGGTGGTCCCGGCATAGACGCCGGCCGTTCGCTGGACCGGGTTGAACCACCACAGCTGGTGGATGCCCGCCATCGCGATCACGACCCGGTCGTCGTACCAGGCGACGTCCCACGGCGACGACAGGTCCACGGCGAGCGAGTCATGCTGGTCGAAGTCGACCGTCCCGCGCCACTGCCGCCCGGTGCCGGCGACGGTCGAGACCTCGCCGGTGTCCAGCCGCAGGCCGCGGAGCAGGTGGTTGACGGTGTCGGCGACGACCACGTCGTAGCCGGCGAGCTCGGCGACGTGCGGCGGCAGCAGGCACAGCCCGCCGGGCTCGGAGAACTGCGGCTCGGTGCCGTCCTTGCTCCCGCGCTCCCCGGTCCCGATCCGCCGGACCAGCGACTCGTTGTCGGCGTCGAGCTCGACGATCGAGTGGTGCGTGGAGTCGGCGACGAGGAAGTGCCCGCTGTCGAGGGCGAGCGCCTTGCCCGGGAACCGCAGCGTGGTGTCCTCGTCGGCCCGGTGCTGCGGGACCGGCGCGTCGCCGCGACGCAGGGTGCCGCGCGCCTCGTGGACCCGGACCAGCTCCTCGATGAGCTTGGCGAGCCCTTCGGCATGGCCTTCACCGGCCATGGTCGCGACGACGTACCCCTCGGGATCGATCACCGTGAGCGTGGGCCACGCCTTGGCCGCATACTGCTGCCACATGTCCATGTCGGGGTCGTCGAGCACGGGATGGTCGACCCCGTACCGCTCGACGGCGGCCTTGAGCGCGGCAGCGTCCTTCTCGTGCTCAAACTTGGGCGAATGCACCCCGACGGTGACCAGCACGTCCGCAAACCGCTGCTCCAACGGCCGCAGCTCATCAAGGACGTGCAGGCAGTTGATGCAGCAAAAGGTCCAAAAATCGACAATCGTGATTTTCCCGCGCAGGTCGGCGAGGGTGAGATCCCGGCCGCCCGTGTTCAGCCAGCCGCGTCCGCGGAGTTCGGGAGCACGGACACGGGCCTTGAAAAGCGGGGACGTCGCCGGATCGTTCATGGCGCCAAGTCTGCCGGACTCGCCGGCGACGTCCCTGCTGGGGCTTACTTCTGGTTGGCCGGGCGGAGGCAGAGGACCTCGTCCTTCTGGCCCTTGTGCTGCAGGACGATGTACGGCTGGCTGGCGTCCGAGCAGCTCTCCGGCTTGTCGACCTTCGAGACGATCTGGAATGCGTCGGCGTCGGAGCAACTGGCCTTCGTGGCGGAGTCGCCGTCCTGCTTGACGCAGGAGTTGACGGCGAAGCTGGTGCTGCCGGCGTTGTTGAGCGCCACCACGATGGCCGTGCCGGCGACCGCGAGCAGGAACACCACGACCACGACGACCAGGCCGACCAGGAGGCCGCGGCGGCTCTTGGGGGCCGGGGCGGGGGTCGGGATGCCGGTGCCGCCGTCGAGGGGCGCGTTCGGCGGGCCCTGCTCACCGGGCATCGTGACGAGGTCGCTGTACTTCGGGGCGCCGGCCGCGGTCGGCACCGACGCCTGGTAGACGCCGGTGGAGGGCGGTGGCGACGACTGGTACACGCCCGTGGCGGGCGGGGCGCTCGTGGCCGGCGAGGTGGATCCGAACCCGCCGCCGGCCGGAGGGGCGGAGGTGGGGCCGTACCCGCCGCCGGCGGGTGGCGCGTACGTGGGCGACGCGAACGCCGTGGGCGGTCCAGCGGCCGGCGGGTACGTTCCGGCGACCGGCGCCACCGTCGGCGGGAACGGCCCGGCGGGCGGCGCGCCTGCCTCATCGGCGGCGGGTGGGAACCCGGCGAGTGGGGCGCCGGCCTGGCCGCTGGCGGGCGGCGCGCTCGCCTGACCGGAGGCGGCGGGCGGGAAGCCTCCCGGGGAGACGCTGGCCTTTCCGCTGATCGGCGGGGCCGAGGCCTGGTACACGCCGGTCGCCGGCGGGGCTGAGGCCGGGTAGCTGCCTGCTGCGGGCGGGGCCGAGGCCGGTGGTGCTGAGGCCGGGTAGACGCCGGCTGCCGGCGGGGCGGACGACGGGTAGACGCCGGCCGCGGGCGGCGCTGAAGACGGTGGTGCCGAGGCGGGGTGGGCGCCGGCCGCCGGTGGGGCCGACGACGGTGGTGCGGAAGCCGGGTAGACGCCGGCCGCGGGTGGAGCCGACGACGGGTAGACGCCGGGGGCCGGTGGAGCCGAGGTCGGGGGGACAGACGCTCGGGCCGTGTACGTCCTCGGGGGCTGCGGCGGGATCTGGCCGAGGTTCGCGGGGGCCGGGACGGCCGGGGCGCCCTGGGCGGGATCGGTGAACGGCGGGGCCGAGGCCGGGCCGGGCTGGGGCGGGGGGACCTGCGCCGAGCCGGTGGGGATACGGGCCGAACCTGAGGCCGGCGGGACCTGGGCGCTGCCTGGCGTGGCGGCCGGCGGGGCGGCCCAGGGGCTGTCCGGCGGGATGGCGGGAGCCGGTGGGATCGGTGGCGCCGCCACTGCGGGGACAAACGGGGCCGGTGGGGCCGATGCCGGGTAGACGCCGGCCGCGGGCGGGGCCGACGACGGTGGCGCGAACGGTGGGGCTGAGGCCGGAGGTGCCGACGTCGGCGGGGTCGACTCCGGCGTCGGGTTGGCCACCGGCATGAAGCCGGGGAAGGTGCCGGGCGGGCCGGAGACCTGGCTGCTGCCGTACTGGGTGGGGACGCCCGTGCCCGGTACGCGCGGTGGCAGTGGGCCTGCCGGCGGGAACGGGCCGGGGCGGGGTTGCTCCGGGTCCGCGTCAGACGGTGGTGGGGACGTCGGGACCGGCACCGATGCGGTGGCGCGGATGGCCGGGGCCTTGCCGACCGGCGTCGTCGCCGCCGCGCCTTCGTCCGCTTCGGACGGGTTGGGCTGGTCGGACGTCATGCGAGCCTCCTGTTGGTCTGACCCTTGCGACCGTAGTCGACGTGGGACGGACTTTGCAGAGCCGGAGCCGAGGTTCGTCGGCGGGTGCGACGAAGTGACCACACGTTAGCGGTACGAAAAAGCCGCCCCGGTCCGGGGAGGGACGGACCGGGGCGGCTCGGGGTGTGGGCCGGTTCAGCCGGAGGCTGACGATGGCTGTCAATCGCGGCTGAGCATGGTGTGGAGTTCGTCGCGGAGGGCGTGCGACGGGTTCTTGGCGATGGCGCGCTCGATGGCGTCCATGCGGCGGGCGGCCTTGCGACGCTGGCGGTAGCGCTCGATGAAGGTGCTCACGGGTGGCTCCTCGGGTGGGAATGTAAGGACGTCTCTCTTCCGCATCCATTACATCGCTTGGGAGCACCGCGGATCCAGTGAATATGAAGTGACCCGGCCCACGCGCCGAAGATTCGTAGGCAGAAGACCAGGGTAAACGCCCAGTTCGTCAGCCATATGACAGTGGCCCCGGGCTCAGCCCGGGGCCACTGCATGCGGATTGGCCTGCTCAGAAGCGATCAGCTCCAGGCGAGCAGCGCGCCTTCCGGGTCCTCCAGGAACGCGCCGACGTCGCGCAGGAACTTCGAGCCCAGCTCGCCGTCGATGATCCGGTGGTCGAAGGACAGGCCGAGCGTGGTCACCTGGCGCACCTTGATCTTGCCCTTGTGCACCCAGGGCTGCTCGCGGACGGCGCCGAACACCAGGATCGCCGACTCGCCCGGGGGCAGGATCGGGGTGCCCGAGTCGACGCCGAAGACGCCGACGCTGGTGATCGTGAACGTGCCGCCGGTCATGTCGGCCGGTGGTGTTCTGCCCTCGCGGGCGGTGGACACCAGCGCGGTCAGCGCGTCGGCCAGCTCGCGGGTGGTCAGCTCCTGCGCGTCCTTGACGTTGGGCACGATCAGGCCGCGCTGGGTGGCGGCCGCGATGCCGAGGTTCACGTAGTGCTTGACCACGATCTCCTCGCCCGCCCAGGTCGAGTTGACCATCGGGTGCCGCTTGACCGCCAGGAGCACGGCCTTGGCGACGAGCAGCAGCGGCGAGACCCGGACGTCCTTCCAGTCGCGGTGCGCCTTGAGCCGGTCGAGCGCCTTCATCGAGCGGGTCACGTCGACCGTGAGGAACTCGGTCACGTGCGGCGCGGTGAACGCGCTGGCCACCATGTTCTCGGCGGTGAGCTTGCGCACGCCCTTGACCGGGATGCGCTCCTCGCGCCCCACCGCGGGCTTGGTGGCAACCGCTGCCGGAGCCGTCGTCGCGGCGAGCACGTCGTCGCGGGAGATCGAGCCGTTGGGCCCGGTCCCCGTGAGGCCGGTCAGGTCGACGCCGAGGTCGCGGGCGAGCTTGCGGACCGGCGGCTTGGCGAGGACGGCGCCCCCGGCCGGAGCAGCCACCGCGGGTGGCGGCGCCACCGGTGCCACGACTTCCACGACCGGCGCGGGCTCATCCGGTACCACTGGAGCCCCCGCGGAACGTGGACGCCGCTTCGCCACGGTGGTCTTCGGTCCGTAGCCCACCAGCACCGCGGTGCGCCCGCCGGGTGCGGGGCCGCCGATCAGGCCCGGCTCGACCGGCGCGTCGCCGGCCACGTCGACCGCCGCGAGCGACGCCGCGGACGGCGCCGGCAGTGCGCCGGAGCCCGGGTCGGTGTCGATCGCGATGATCGGGGCGCCGACCTCGACGGTCGTGCCCTCCGGGTGGAAGATCCTGGTCACCTGGCCGGCCCACTTCGCCGGGATCTCGACCGCCGCCTTCGCGGTCTCCACCTCGACGATCGGCTGGTTGAGCGCGATCGTGTCGCCGACCTGCACGAGCCACTTGAGGATCTCGCCCTCGGTGAGGCCCTCGCCCAGGTCGGGCAGGTTGAACTCTTTGACTCTGGTCACGTGCCGGCCCCCTAGAACCCGAACGAGCGGTCGACGGCGTCGAGCACGCGATCGAGGTCGGGCAGGTACTCCTCTTCGATGCGCGCGGCCGGGTACGGCGTGTCGAAACCGCCGACCCGCAGCACCGGGGACTCGAGGGAGTAGAAGCACTCCTCGGTGATCCGGGCCGCGAGCTCCGAGCCGAGGCCGAGGTTGACCGGTGCCTCGTGGACGACGACCGCGCGGCCGGTGCGGCGCACCGACGCGTAGACGGGCGCCATGTCCAGCGGCGACAGCGAGCGCAGGTCGATGACCTCGATCTCGCGCCCCTCTTCGGCGGCCGCGCTGGCGGCGTCGAGGGCGGTGCGGACCATCGGGCCGTAGGCGATCACCGTCGCGTCGCGGCCGGGGCGGGTGACCCGGGCGTTGTGCAGCGGCAGGCTTGCCGAGTCGACGTTGACCTGGCCCTTCTCCCAGTAGCGGCGCTTGGGCTCCAGGAAGATGATCGGGTCGTCGGACTCGATCGACTGCTGGATCATCCAGTACGCGTCGTCGGGGTTGGAGCAGGAGACGACCTTGAGGCCGGCTGTGTGCGCGAAGTAGGCCTCGGGCGACTCGGAGTGGTGCTCGACCGCGCCGATGCCGCCGCCGAACGGGATGCGGATGACCATGGGCAGGCTGACCTTGCCCTTCGAGCGGTAGTGCATCTTGGCGACCTGCGACACGATCTGGTCGTAGGCCGGGTAGACGAACCCGTCGAACTGGATCTCGCACACCGGGCGGTAGCCGCGGATGGCGAGGCCGACCGCGGTACCGATGATGCCGGACTCGGCCAGCGGCGTGTCGATGACGCGGTCGTCGCCGAAGTCCTTCTGCAGGCCGTCGGTGATGCGGAAGACGCCGCCGAGCTTGCCGACGTCCTCGCCCATGATGAGGACCTTGGGGTCGCGCTCCATCGCCCGGCGCAGGCCGGTGTTGAGCGCCTTGCCGATCGTCAGGGTCTCGGCCATCAGTGCCCACTCCCCTCGAACGACGCAAGGTACTTCGCGAACTGTTCCTTCTGCTGGTCGAGCTCCGGCGACCCGTTGGGGTAGACGTGTTCGAAGAGCGTCATCGGGTCGGGGTCGGGCATGCTGAGCACCCGCTCGCGCAGTTCGACGGCGGCGACCCGCGCCTCCTCGTCGATCGCGTCGAAGTAGTCGGCCTTCGCCATGCCCTGCTTCTCCAGGAAGGCGCGCAGCCGCTTGATCGGGTCCTTGGCCTGCCAGGCCTCGACCTCGGAGGCGATGCGGTACCGCGTGGGGTCGTCCGACGTCGTGTGGGCGCCCATCCGGTACGTGTAGGCCTCGATCAGCGACGGGCCCTGGCCGTGCCGGGCGTCGTCGAGGGCCTTGCGGGTGACCGCGTAGCAGGCCAGCACGTCGTTGCCGTCGACCCGCAGGCCGGGGAAGCCGAAGCCGCTGGCCCGGTGGTACAGCGGGACGCGCGTCTGCCGCTCCAGCGGCTCGGAGATCGCGTACTGGTTGTTCTGGCAGAAGAAGACCATCGGTGCGTTGAAGACCGAGGCCCAGATGAACGCCTCGTTGACGTCTCCCTGGCTGGTGGCGCCGTCGCCGAAGTACGCGATGACCGCCTCGCCGTCGTCGGAGCCGACCTTGCCGTCCTTGGTGATGCCCATGGCGTAGCCGGTCGCGTGGAGCGTCTGCGCCCCGATGACGATCGTGTACATGTTGAACTTGAACTCGTTGGGGTCCCAACCGCCCTGGTCGACGCCGCGGAACAGGCCCAGCGGCATGATCGGGTCGATGCCCCGGCAGTACAGGACGCCGTGCTCGCGGTAGGTCGGGAACGCCATGTCCTGCGCCCGCAGCGCCCGGCCCGACCCGACCTGGGCCGCCTCCTGGCCGAGCAGGCTCGCCCAGATGCCCAGCTCGCCCTGGCGCTGCAGCGCGGTCGCCTCGGCGTCGAGCTTCCGGACCACGACCAGGTCGTGGTACAGCGAGCGGTACTCCTCGTCGGTGAAGTCGACCGAGTAGTCGGGGTGTTCGACCCGGTCGCCCTCAGGGGTGAGTAGCTGCACGAACGCGGGTTCAGGCGCGGCCCGTGTCCCAGACGTCCGGGCCTTGACTTCGCCCTTCGCCATCCGTATCTCCCTGTCGTCTCTCGCGTCGGCAGCGGGGGTGACCCTGCCGCGCAGCGGGGGTGGCTGCTACGCGGCGTCCCGGTGGGGTCGGCGCGTCGCGGTGGGCATGACCGTGATCATGCCCGGGAGCCGGCCCCGGGGGCTCTGCCTCGCAGGGTATGCGGAGGCTACGGCCCCGTTGCCGGTGTGTGTCCAGCATCGCAGAAGGCGTGTGGATCGACACCATGGAGTCCTGGTTCCCCGAGCGGCGGATCCCGAAAAATCCCCCCGATCCGGGCAGATCTTCTCGTCGTTCCAGCCCGTTAATCCCGTTGTCTCTCCCGGATCGCCTGGAGTTCCCCGATCGCCGCGCTGCTGGTGGCGCTGACCTCGGTCGTGATCGACTCGCCGAGCTGGGGTCCGGACCAGCAGTTGCTCGCGCGCCCCATCGGGTTCGGTCGATCAGGCGATTTCCGCTGGCTGATCTGCGCGCTGCCCGTACTGATCGGGTCGGGTCACCGGCCGGCGCGGGTGTTCGAATTCCGGGTGACGACCGCCCAGGCGGTGATGAAGGGCTTGCACGGCCACTGCGCGCAGCCGGCGGTGCAGCCCGTTCCCTCGGGCTGGTGGCGCTCGGCGCGGCGTCGCGCGTCGGTCACCGCGTGGTCGTAGATGACCGCCATCCCGACCTCAGACGCCCTGAACCGCGGGGGCCGTCCACAGCAGTCGCGCGCTGTAGAGCTGCTGCGCGGTGGCAAGCGCGGCCTCGGCCGACCGGAACGTCATGACCTCCGACTTGCCGTTGCCGAGCCGCCAGGTGAGCACGGCGAGATCGGGCAGTTCGTGCCCCCAGGCGACGACTTGCGGGTGGTCGTCGTCCTCGGGATCCGCGACGATGCCGAAGAGCCGGGGTGCGCCCTCGAGCAGAACCATGTCGTCGTCGAACACCACTGATCTCCCTCCGGCTGAGGAGCGATCTGACCCTCTCAGAATGCACGTGCAGGTTTCGGTGGGCAATACGCTGTGCCGAAGTTGAGTAGAGCAAGCCAATCGCTCTACGCGGGCGCGGCTTGCGCGCCAACCCGGTA
This sequence comes from Dactylosporangium sp. NPDC005572, assembly GCF_040605515.1. NCBI lineage: Bacteria > Bacillati > Actinomycetota > Actinomycetes > Micromonosporales > Micromonosporaceae > Dactylosporangium > Dactylosporangium sp. NPDC005572. The sequence continues at coordinate 113,463 of NZ_JBEXCY010000008.1, forward strand.
ACGGACACACTCGTCCTGAGTAATGGAGGTGAGCGGTGTCCAGCGCTCAGAGCCCCACGTTCCCGCGCTTTCAGTTGGGCAAACAACTGCGGGTGCTGCGCGAGAAGGCGCGACTCACCACGGAGGACGTCGGGCTGCAACTGGACTGCTCACCCAGCACGATCAGCCGCATGGAAGGCGGCAAGGTCGGGATACGGCGCAGCACGCTGGAGCGTCTTCTCGAGATTTACGAGGTTGACGATCAAGCTCACATCGAGACATTGATCGCCCTCGCGCGGGAAGGCAAGACCCGAGGCTGGTTCGCCCGCTACGGCGACCTCCCGGCCAGCTACTCCCGATACATCGGGCTGGAGTCCAACGCGGTCGAGATGCGCGACTACGAGGCGCTCGTGGTCCCCGGCATGCTCCAGACCGAGGAGTACACCCGAGCACTGCTTGCGGCCGCATCGCCCGGCGAGTCCGAGGACGCCGTCGAGGCGCACGTGAACGCCCGCCGGGAGCGGCAGGGCCTGCTCAGCCGCCCCGAGAATCCATTGCAGTTCATCGCGGTCCTCGATGAGAGCGTGATCCGTCGCCTCATCGGCGGACCCGACATCATGCGGTCGCAGCTGAAGCACCTGGCCGACATGGGCCGGGCGAGGAACGTGACGATCCAGGTCCTGCCCTTCAGCGGAGGGGCATACGCCGGCATGAACGGGTCGTTTGCGGTCCTCAAGTTCCAAGATGCACCAAGCGTCGTGTATGCCGAGGCGATGGCCGGTGACATCTACCAGGAGGCCGGCGACGTCCAGCGGTACCACGACGTTTTCGAGAGTCTGCGAGCCGCCGCGCTCAGTCCGTATGAGTCGATCAAGATGATCGAGATCGCGATCACTGAGACGGCCTGACCAAAAGGAGTGCGCAGATGGCTGCGCTCAACGAACGCTGGCACAAGCCCACCCGAAGCGGCAACAACGGACAGTGCGTCGAGGCGCGGTTCGTCGACGGTTTCGTCGAGGTCCGCAACTCCAACGCTCCCGACACGGGCAGCGTGCGGTTCACCCGCGCGGAATGGGAGACCTTCATCGCCGCGGTCGACACGGACGGCGAATTCCGCCTGCCGTAGCCGTGTGACACCGGCCCACATCTAAGAATGGCGAAGGGACAGCCCCGACCGGCTGTCCCTTCGTCTTTTAGCTGCGAGCCGTCCCCGATCGTATCGCCGATCCATCGTTTCCGTAACCGCCCGGTCGCTATCCGCGTGATGCTACAAAAGCCACACTTGGTAGCAATACCGCGATGTGGGTGTCGCCACCGGCCCCGGCGGAGTAAGGATGGGTTATGACCCAGCGTCCTCGCAGGTGGTGGCGATCGTGACGGAAACCATGGTGCACAAGTCCGGGTCCGCGGCCGTGACGATCCGGGCCTACCGCCCGACGGACCACCGCGAGTGCCGCCAGCTCTGGGCGGAGATGACCGAGGAGCACGAGGGCACGCCCGACCCCGGAGCGCTCTTCGAGGAGTACCTCACCCGCCTCGACCTGTCCGGGATGTGGGTCGCCGACGTCGGCGGCGTGGTCGGCATGGTCGGGCTCCTGCTCGACGGCCGCGGCGGCGCCGTGGAGCCGCTGGTGGTGGCGTCCGCCCGGCGCGGCGAGGGGATCGGCCGCGCGCTGCTGGAGCACGTCGCCGACCAGGCCCGCCGGCGCGGGCTGGGCCGGCTGACGATCTCGCCGGCGGCCCGCAACCTCGACGCGATCCGCTGCCTGCACGCGGCCGGCTACGACGCGCTGGCCCGGGTCACGCTCGCCATCGACCTGCGCGGCCGCAAGGACACCTGGCAGGACGGCGTAGACCTGCACGAGCTGCGGTTCAAGTACTGATTCCTGAGTTGTGGACAAAACCGGGCGTTGTCCGACTTTGTCCACAGCCGAAAACCGCGAGTTCCGGCAGGGGGCGGCGGCGACGAACGTGGTTGGCATGACGACGACCACCGCCGAGACGCCCCGGCTCCGCCTGCGCAGCCCGTCCGACCTCCTCTCCGCCACGCCCTACCTGCTGGGCTTCCATCCCTCCGACAGCCTCGTCGTGCTCGGCCTGCACGGCACGGGCCTGCGCTTCCACGTCCGCGGCGACCTGCCCGACGACCGCGACGACGGCGAGATGCTCGCCGGGGAGTATGCGGCGATGTTCGGCCGGCATCGGGTCGACAGCGTCGTGCTCATCGCCTACGGGCCGGAGCGGGCCGAGCCGTTCCTGCGCGCCGTCGCCGACGCCATGCGGCGGCACGGCATCCTCATCGCCGAGTGCCTGCGGGCGCATGAGGGGCGGTATTGGTCGCTGACCTGCGACGAGCCGGACTGCTGCCCACCCGAGGGGCGGCCGTTCGACGTGCGCAGCTCGGCGACGGCCGCCGAGGCGACGCTCGCCGGGATGGTCGCGCTGCCCGACCGGGAGGCCGTGGTCCGCGCGCTCCGCGGGCCGACCGGTCCCGCGCTCGCCGCGATCCAGGAGGCGACCGACCGGGCCGGGCAGCGCCTGGTCCGGCTGGCCTCCGTGGCCGCCGCGGACATCGGGGTCGGGCCGGCCGCGGTGCGCGCCGGGGCGATCGCCCTCGCCGCGGCGCTGAAGCGCTACCGGGCCGGCGGGCGGCTCACCGACGACGAGGTCGCCTGGCTGACGCTGCTGCTGCAGGTGCTGCCGTTCCGCGACCAGGCCTGGCTGTGCATCGACCGCGACGGGCCATCGGGCCGGGCCGTGCACCGGCAGCTGTGGACCGACCTGGTGCGCCGGGCCGACCCGGGCCTGGTCGCGCCGGCCGCGATGCTGCTCGGCTACATCTGCTGGCGGGCGGGCGACGGGCTGCGGGCCGGGATCGCGGTGGATCGGGCGCTGGAGGCCGACCCGGAGTACCGCGGGGCGCGCCTCATGGCCGAGATCCTCGACCGGGCAGTGCCGCCGTCGGAGCTGCCTCCACTGGGACGGCCCCGGCGACGCGCTGTGCGCCGGCGTATGCGTTGAACGACGGCCCGCGCAGGAAGCCGACCAGCGTCATGCCCGCCTCCTCGGCCAGGTCGACGGCGAGCGTGCTCGGCGCCGAGACGGCAGCCAGCACGGGGATGCCGGCCATCCAGGCCTTCTGGCAGAGCTCAAAGCTGGCCCGCCCGCTGACCATGAGCACGTGGCCCGCCAGCGGGAGCCGGCCCTGCCGGGCGGCCCAGCCGACGACCTTGTCGACGGCGTTGTGCCGGCCCACGTCCTCGCGCAGGCAGACCAGCTCGCCGCCCGCGGTGAACAGCCCGGCCGCGTGCAGCCCGCCCGTGGTGGCAAACGCCCGCTGCCGCCGCCGCAGCGCATCGGGCAGCGACGCGAAGACCGCCGGGGCGACGGTGACCGGGTCGGCGGCCACGTCGAAGCGCGACCGGGTCCGGACGGCGTCGATGCTCGCCTTGCCGCAGACTCCGCAGGAAGAGGTGGTGTAGAAGTTCCGGCTCGGATCGGTGACCGGCGCCGGGACGCCGGGGGAGAGCGCGACGTCGACGACGTTGTAGGTGTTCGGCTCCTGGTCGCCCGCGCACAGCTGGGCCGTGCGCACGTCCTCGGCGTCGCGGATGACGCCCTCGGTGACCAGGAAGCCGATGGCCAGGTCGAGGTCGTCGCCCGGGGTGCGCATGGTGACGGCGAGCGGTGGCCGGACCCCGCCGGCCGGCCCGACGCGGATCTCGAGCGGCTCCTCGGCCGCGAGGGAGTCGGGGCCAGGCGTGGCTACGACCTGCCCGCCGTCGACGGTGACCCGCACGATTCCTCGCCGTTGTGTGACGCGGCCCATGTGTGTACGTCCTTCCCGCCCGGTCCGGTTTTCGGCACCCGGCTCGACGGTAGGTTCTGGAGGTGTTGTCGGCCAGTGTTCCCGCCAATCGCCCGCCCGCCGCCGTCGTGGCGGCGGTGATCCTCGCCGGCGGCCCCGGGCGCCGGATGGGCGGCCGTGACAAGCCGATGGTCCCGGTGGACGGCGTCCCGATGCTGCGCCGCGTCCTGGCCGCCGCGGCGACTGTCGCGAGCGAGATCGTGGTGGTAGGCCCGGACCGCGGCGATCTGGCGCCGCCCGGCGCCGAGGTGTCCGCGGCTGGCGGCGGGGCGTTTGCGGCTGGCGGCGGGGCGTTTGCGGCTGGCGGCGGGGCGTTTGCGGCCAGCGGTGGCGCGGTGCCCGTGGTCGGCGGTGAGGTCCTCGCGGCCGGGGGTGGCCTGCCTGCGGCTGGCGGCGGGTTGGGCGTGGCGGGCTCGGCGGGCGGCGAGGCGCTCGCGGTCGGAGGCGGCGGTGAGGTGTTCGCGGCCGGCGATGGCGGGGCTGGGGGTGGTCTGGCTGTGGCTGGCGGCGAGACGAACGTGGCGGACGGCGGTGAGGTGCTCCCGTCCAGCGGCGGCGAGGTGCTCCCCGCCGGAGGCGGCGGTGAGGTGTTCGCGGCCGGCGATGGCGTGGCTCGCGGTGGCCTGGCTGTGGCTGGCGGCGAGACGGGTGTGGCTGGCGGCGGCGCCGAGGGTGAGGCCGGGGCCCGCGGTGAGGTGGCCCTGGTTGGTGGCGTGGGGCGCTGGGATGGCCGCGTTCGTCCCGGTGCTCACGTGCGGGTGCGGACCGTGCAGGAGGAGCCTGCCGGGGGTGGGCCGGTGGCCGGGCTCGGGGCCGGGCTGGCCGCGCTCGTCGAGCCGGTCGATGTCGTGTTGGTGCTCGCGGCCGATCTGCCGCGGCTCGATGGCGTCGCGGTCCAGCGGCTGGTCGGGGCGGTCGGGGGGTACGACGGGGCTTTGTTCGTCGATCAGGACGGGCGGCGGCAGTTGCTCTGTGGTGCCTGGCGGATCGGGGTCCTGCAGCAGGCTCTGCAGCGGATCGGGAGCCTTGACGGGGTCGCGATGCGGCGGCTCGTCGACGGGCTTGCCATCAACGACGTCCGGTGGGACGAAAGTGGCATTCCGCCGTATTTTGACTGCGACACCGACGAAGACCTGCGGAGGGTGCATGAGTGACGAACTGCTGGCGGACTGGATGGAGCGGGCCGCGGCCACGGTCGGGGTTTCGGCGCCCGGTGCCGAGGAGCGGGCCGCGCTGCTCGACCTCGCGAAGACCGTTGCCCACGGGGTGGCTCGGCCGGCGGCGCCGCTGACCCTGTTCCTGGTCGGGCTGGCGGTCGGGGGCGGGGCGGATCCGCAGCGTACGCGGGAGGTGCTCGGCCGGCTGGCCACCCGGGCTGAGGGCACGATCGAGTCTGGATAGGGTGAGAGCCGGGGGGATAGGGAGGCATCATGGCGGGTGAGCAGGACGACGTCCTTTCGTACGAGACCGCGCTCTTCGACGACGAGGACCCGGTCGGCGGCAACCTCAAGGAGAAGGTGGCCGAGGCCTGGCGTGACTTCGCGCGGCACCTGGTGAGCGGGCTCAAGGACCTCGAGCCCGGCACCACGCTCGACCTCACCCTCGACCCGACCGCGTCCGGGACCGGCGACGCCGTGTACTCGGTGCAGGTGACCGGCGAGGACGGCGACATGCTCGGGGCGACCGCGGTCGGCAACGCCGACCTGCCGACCGCGTACCGGCTGGACCGGACGGTCATCGCCGAGATCGTGGCGCTGGGCTGGGCGCCGCCGGGAGTGCTGGCGGGGTCCGGGGAGTCGTTCGGGCTGCGGGTGCCCAAGAGCGAGGCGACCCACCTGAGCCGGCTCATCACGCGCACCCTCCGCGACATCTACGGCACGCCGCATCCGGCGTTCCTGACGTACCTCGCCCACGACATCAACGGCCGGGTGGCGCCGATCCCCTCGCTCGGCGTCGCGCGCTCGCTGGCGTCGATCGTGGACGCGGACGGCGACGGGGTCGTGGACGTGGCGGGGGCCAAGCACGACGAGATCGACGGGCTTCCGCTGTACGACAAGGTCACGACCGTGGTCGCGCGGCTCATGAAGACCACGCCCGAGGAACTGCCGATCGACCCCGACGGGGACATCGGCATCCGGTCGGGCTCGGCGATGGTGTTCGTGCGGGTGCGCGACAACCCGCCGCTGGTCGACGTCTTCTCCCCGATTCTCACCGAGGTCGAGCCCACCGAGCGGCTCTACGTGAAGCTGTCGGAGCTCACCAACCGGATGCCGATCGGCCGGCTGTACTGCACGAACGACACCGTGTGGGCCTCCGTGCCGGTGTTCGGGCGCGACTTCCAGCCGACGCACCTCATGCTCGCCGTGCAGGTCATGACCGGGCTGGCCGACGAACTGGACGACCGGCTGCACGGCGAGTTCGGCGGCAAGCGGTTCTTCGGCGAGGGCGACAAGCCAAAGCCGGCGATCACCGGCGAGGGCGAGCGCACGGGGATGTATCTCTAACGGAATTTTGAGGTTCGGCCGACGAGACGTCGAGGTTGGGCTCGTTCCATCGTCGGGTGATGACAAAGCGGATCGGCGGCGCCCTCGTGGCGTTCGCAGCGGTGGCGATCTTCGCGGCGGCCTGCGGGTCGGGTGACGACTCACCGTCGGCCGACGCGGCGGCGTCCGGCGGCACCGACTACACGTCCTGCCTGCGCAACAACGGCGTCGACCTGCCGCAGATGAACGCGTCGAACCGGCCTTCGGGCAGCGCTCGGCCGTCCTTCAGCCCGCGGCCGTCCGGCGAGCCGCGGCCGTCGGGCAGCGGCGGCTTCCGGGGCGGCGGCGGTGGCCCGGGTGGTGCCGGCGGCTTCTTCGGCACCGCGGCCCCGAACGGTGTCGACCAGCAGACCTGGGAGAAGGCGCAGAAGGCCTGCGAGTCGCTGCGCCCGACCGCGTTCCCGAGCGGCGGCTTCGGCAACGGCGGCCCGGGTGGTGGCGGCCGGAACGCGGCCTACATCAACTGCCTCACCGAGCACGGCGTGACCGTGAGCGGGTCGATCGACCAGCTCAGCACCGCAGACCCCAAGGTGGCCGAGGCGATGACCGCCTGCGCGGCGCTGCGGCCCAGCGGCCAGCCGTCGCCGGCGGCGAGCTAGCCTCACGGAACGGGGTGCGTCGGCGTCGCACCCCCTGTGCGTCGATCTTGCGGTCGGGAAGCACCACAAAGCCGGGCACCGTGGGATGGCCCCGGCGTCCCGGCCGCGGGATCGGCGGCGGAGCCCGAACATCCGCCGAACATCATCCGGCGCCGTCCACCGGCAGAATGGGGCGGTGGAGCAGGGCAAGGGTCTGGTGCTGGTCGTCGAGGACGAGCGGCCGATCGCCGATCTTCTCCGGATGTACCTCACCCGCGAGGGCTTCGGCGTACACGTCGAACACGACGGCTCGGCCGGCCTGGCCGCGGCCCGCAAGCTCCGGCCGGTCGCCTGCGTGCTCGACATCGCGCTGCCCGGCCTCGACGGCACGGAGATCTGCCGGCGGATGCGCGAGGCGGGCGACTGGACGCCGGTGCTGTTCCTGACCGCGCGCGACGACGAGGTCGACCGGATCCTCGGCCTGGAGCTCGGCGGCGACGACTACGTCACCAAGCCGTTCAGCCCGCGCGAGCTGGTCTCCCGGGTCAAGGCGGTGCTGCGCCGCACGCAGGGCCCACCCGACGCCGAGCAGGTGCGCACGGTCGGCCCGATCACCATTGACCCCGCGCGGCGGGAGTGCCGGGTGGACGGCACCCCGGTCAGCCTGACGTCGACCGAGTTCTCGCTGCTGGCCCACCTGATGGGCCGGCCCGGCCGGGTGTTCACGCGGGAGGAGCTGCTCGGCTCGGTGTGGGGGTACGCGGCGCACTCGGGGACTCGCACCGTTGACGTGCACGTCGCGCAGGTGCGCGGCAAGCTCGGCGACGCCGCCGCGGTGATCCGCACGGTCCGCGGGGTCGGGTACACCGCCGATGCTTAGGTCGCTGGCCGCCCGCACGGCGCTCGTCACCTGCGTCGTCGCGGTCGTGAGCGTGCTGGTGACCGCGCTGGTCGGCGCGCCTCTGGTGGTCCAGCAGGCGAACCGGGCCGCCCGGCAGCATCTCACCGACGAGGCCGTCCTCGCCGCGGAGGTGCTGAAGGCGCGCTTCAACACCCGCCAGGAAGGTGACGAGCAGGCGATCGTGAAACTGCTGGGCAATCGGGGCATCGACGTCTACCTGATCCGCGCGGGGCAGGCGGAGCGCTCGGGACTGCCCGACAACGTGGTCATGACCGTCGCGGCCGGGCGCCCGGTCAGTGCGCGCCGGGCCATGGTCGACGGTCAGATGCGGCTGATCGTCGGCCGGCCCGTCGGTGCCAACAGCGGCAACGGCGTGGTGCTCAGCGAACGGCCGACCACCGGCGCCCTTACCCAGGTCGCCGGGCAGCTGTGGATCGCGCTGCTCGCCGGGCTGGCCGCCGGCCTGATCGCCGGGCCGCTGCTGGCCCGCCGGATCGCCCGGCCGATCCGGACCGTCGCCGCCGCGGCGAAGCGGCTCTCGGCCGGGGACCGCAGCTTGACCCTCGACGCGCGCGGGCCGGCCGAGGTCGCCGAGCTGGCGCACGCCGTCAACGGGCTGACCGCGGCCCTGGCCACGAGCGAGGGGCGCGAGCGTGACTTCCTGCTGTCGGTGTCGCACGAGTTGCGGACGCCGCTGACGACGATCCGCGGGTACGCCGAGGCGCTCGCCGACGGTGTCGTCGGGCCCGACGGGGCCCAGCGCGCCGGGCAGACGGTGCTCGACGAGGCCGAGCGGCTCGACCGGCTGATCGCCGACCTGCTGGTGCTGGCCCGGCTGGAGGCCGCCGACCTGCCGATCGAGGTGGTCGACGTGGACCTGACCCAGCTGGTGACGACGACCGCGGAGGCGTGGGGCGGGCGGATCGCCGCGGCCGGGCTCGTGCTGCGCACCGAGCTGCCGCCGCACCCGGTCACGGTGCGCACCGACCCGGGGCGGATCCGGCAGATCGTCGACGGGCTGCTGGAGAACGCGCTGCGGGTGGTGCCGGCGCCGGCCCCGATCGTGCTCGCCGTGCACGCGACCGCCGCCGAGGCGCGGCTCGAGGTGCGTGACGGCGGGCCGGGCTTCACGGACGAGGACCTCGCCGTGGCGTTCGAGCGGGGTGCGCTTTCCCGGCGGTACCACGGGATCCGCCAGGTCGGCAGCGGGCTCGGGCTGGCGCTGGCGGCGCGGCTCGCCCGCCGGCTGGGCGGACGGATCGAAGCGCGTCACGCACCCGAGGGGGGTGCGCAATTTACGGTCAGCATGCCGTTGCGGACCGTGTCATGATGCATATCTATGCATACCTGGTGGGTGGTGCTCGGGCTCGGCGGCGCAGGCGCGTCGCTGGGGATCCTGCTCGTCCAGGTGCTGTTCTGGCAGCGGCTGCGCCGCGTCGACGGCGACCCGGTCGGCATCCTCACCCAGGGCGTCGCCGTCGCGTGGGTCGGCGTGCCGCTGTGCGCGCTGCACGTGACGCTGTTCCTGCTGCTGACGCAGCTCGACCAGCCGGGCTGGTGGCTGGGCGGCGTGGCGACCGTGCTCTCGGTGCCGATCCGCCGGCTGCTCAACCTCAAGGCGATCTCGGTCGTCCTGCGCCGGGTCGGCTACGAGCACGGCCCGGTCGTCGACCGCGATGGTGTGCGGGTCGACCAGCAGCCCTACTGGGCGTTGGTCCGCAGTTGGTATCGCCACGAGTACAGCGGCAAGGCGGTCGCCGACGTGGTGGCGATCAAGCTGATCGGCCTGCTCGTCCACCTGATGCTCTGGCCGCTGGCGGCGCTCGGCGCGCAGGCCTCGCACGTGCTGATGTGCCAGGACCCGTGTGACGCGCTGGGCCACTCGACTGACGGCCATGAGCGTCCCGGCGACGCATTCCGGGCGCTCGGCTCCCCTTATGTCAGGTTTGCGGCGGGTGATCTGCGGTAGTAGGGCCGATAGGCCCGAATCCGAGGAGGTACCCCATGACTCGCTCGCGGATAGGCTTACTGATCGGTGCGGCGGTCCTTGTCGTGGTGGGTGGCCTGCCGACCGTCGCCAAGGCCCAGCCGACTCCGACTCCGACGCCGCCCGCACCGGCGCCGTCGGAGACGATGAACGGCCACCACGACATGTGGGGCGACGTCCTGCACGGCGAGGGCACCCTGCAGACGAAGAAGGGCCCGGTCCGGGTCGCAATGCAGAACGGCGAGGCCACGACGCTGACCCAGTCGTCGGTGACGGTCCGCTCGGCGGACGGCTACACGCGCACCTGGCAGCTCGGTGACAACCTCAAGGTGTACGACAAGCGCCACACGCTGCAGCCCGGCGCCCTGCGCTCGGGTGCCGACCTGATGATCGCCGGTAAGATCACCAGCGGGACGGCGACGGCCAACGGCACGCCCGCCCCGGCCACCTACACGGCGCAGGTCGTGTTCGTCCACTCCCCGCCACCGTCCTCGTAAAGCCCTACGGGCGCAGCTCCGCCACGCAGCACTTGACGCTGCCGCCGCCCTTCTTCAGCTCCGTCAGCTCGACCGGCACCGGGACGTAACCGGCCGCCCGCAACTTGGCCGCCAGGCCCGTGGCCTCCGAGTTGAGCACCACGTTGCGGCCGTCGGACACCAGGTTGAGGCCGAACGCCAGCGCGTCCTCCTCGTCGGCGCGGACGGCGTCCGGGAACAGCTGGCGGAGCACCGACCGGGTCGCCTCGGAGAACGCACCTGGGTAGTAGACGACATTGCTGTCGTCCAGCGGGGCCAGCGCCACGTCGAGGTGGTAGAAGCGCGGGTCGACCAGCCGCAGCGAGATCACCGGGCGGCCGAGCGCCTCCTGTGCCTCCGCGTGCGCGGCCGTCTCGGTACGGAAGCCGTGGCCGGCCAGGATCGTGCCGCCGAGGAATGACGGGAGGTACGCGAAGTCGCCCTCGCCCTCGTTCGTCTCCGACGGGGTGATGAAGCGCCAGCCGCCGTTGTCGACGTAGAAGCGCCGGTGTGCGGCCGCCTCCGGGGTGCGCTGCGGGTACTTGAACCGGGCCCCGTACACCACCCCGTCGACCGAGAAGGCGCCGTTGGCCGCGTAGACCATGTCCGGCAGGCCGATCTCGGGCGCCAGCACGTGCACCGTGTGGCCGAGCCGCACGAACGTCTCGCGCAGGCCCTCCCACTGCTTGACGGCGAGTTCGGTGTCGACCGGCGCCGTCGTGTCCATCCACGGGTTGATCGCGTACTCCACCGCGAAGTGCTCGGGCGGAGACATCAGGTAGGTGCGCTCGCGCTGGGTCGTCACGAGATCAAACGGTAGGGTCCTGGTGTTACACAAAACAGCGAGAAAAGTTGCTTTCGAGGAGGGATTCGTTGCGCCTGGACCCTATTGATCAGCGAATCATTGCACTGCTGCAGGACGACGCCCGCTCGTCGTATGCGGAGATCGGCGCCCTGGTCGCGCTGTCTGCCCCGGCGGTCAAACGGCGCGTGGACCGGCTTCGATCCAGCGGAGTGATTCGCGGCTATACGGCGCTGATCGACCCGGGCGCGGTGGGCTGGACGACCGAGGCCTTCGTGGAGCTGTTCTGCACCGGCCGCACCTCACCCGAGCAGCTGCGCGCGGCGGCCAAGCGACACCCGGCCGTGGTCGGCGCCTACACGATCTCCGGCGAGGCCGACGCCCTCGTGCACCTGCGCGCCGTCGACATGGCCGGCCTGGAGCAGGCGCTCGAGCGGCTGCGCGCCGAGCCGTTCGTCACCTCGACCCGGAGCATGATCGTGCTGAGCCGGCTGGTCGAGACGCTCGCGCCGCGGGTCGTCGAATCGCCGGGAACCGGGGGACCGCCGGCATCGTCATAGGGCCATGAAGCGCGCTTTCGCCCTGCTCGGTGCCGTGTGCGTCTGCCTTTCCGGTTGTACCGCCGACAAGCCGCGCCCGGCGCCCGCGTCGGCGGCCCCGCAGCCGGCCCCGGCCCTGAAGCTCGTCGCCTTCGAGTCCTGCGACGACCTGCTCACCGGCCTTCGGACGGCGGCGCAGGAGGCGGTCGGCCCGTGGGGCCTGGGCGGCGTCTGGGGCGGGGTCACCCGGCTCAACGGAGCCACCGACGACGCGGCCCGGGCCGCCGGGGGCGCCGAGGCGAAGGGCGCCGCGCCCGGCGCCGAGACGTTCTCCGGCACCAACACGCACGAGCTCGGCGTTGACGAGCCCGATCTGGTGAAGACCGACGGCAAGCGGATCGTGACGCTGGCCCGGGGCGGCGTGCTGACGATCGTCGACGCGGCGGCGAAGCGGGTCACCGGCGAGCTCAACCTGACCGGCGCCGGCGACGCGAACGGCAAGCGTGCCGCCACGGCGATGAGCCTGCTGCTCTCGGGCGACCGGGTGCTGGTGCTCGGGTACGACGACCGCGCCGGCGGCGCCATCGTCCCCGAGGACGCCCACATGCCCATGGGCGCGCAGGTCACGCTGGTCGACATCGCCGGCACACCGAAGGTGCTCGGCCGCTACACCACCGACGGCGCGCTCGTCGACGCCCGGCAGGTCGGCTCGACCGCGCGGGTCGTCGTCCGCTCGACGCCGCGGCTGCGCTTCCCCGACACGTCGAACCTGAAGGACGACGAGGCGCGGCTGGCCGCGAACCGCTCGGCGATCGCGGCGGCACCGCTGTCGGACTGGCTGCCGCGGTGGAGCGCCGAGGACGCCGCCGGCAAGCAGACGAACGGGCAGTTCGACTGCGCATCGGTCAGCCGGCCCGAGCGGTACAGCGGAACCGCCATGCTGACCGTGCTCTCCTTCGACCTCGGCGGGCCGGCCCTGGGCGGCGGCGACCCGGTGACCGTGGTGGCCGACGGCGAGACGGTCTACGCCAACGGGCCCAGCCTGTACGTCGCCAACGACCAGCGCTGGCGGGTCGCCAGGCCGATCGACACGGCGAAGCGGGCGCCGCGGTTCGAGCCGCCGCGCACCCAGCTGTTCAAGTTCGACATCAGCGGCGCCGGGAAGCCTCGCTACGTGGCGAGCGGCGAGGTGCCCGGGTGGCTGCTCAACCAGTACTCGATGTCCGAGTGGGACGGGAACCTGCGGGTGGCCACGACCGACGCCAACGAGCGCGGCGAGCAGACGTCGTCCTCGGTCTACGTCCTCAAGCAGGACGGCGGGCGGCTGGCCGAGACCGGGCACGTCGGCGGCCTGGGCAAGGGGGAGCGCATCTACTCGGTCCGGTTCATCGCCACTCTCGGCTACGTCGTGACGTTCCGGCAGACCGACCCGCTCTACACGCTCGACCTGTCGGACCCGGCCGCGCCCAAGGTGGTCGGCGAGCTGAAGATCACCGGCTACTCGGCGTACCTGCACCCGGCCGGCGCCGGGCGGCTCATCGGCATCGGCCAGGAGGCCACCGAGCGGGGCCGCGTCCAGGGGACGCAGATCTCGCTGTTCGACGTGCACGACCCGGCCAAGCCGACCCGCCTGGCCCAGCATCAGGTGCCGAAGTCCAGCTCGGAGGCGGAGTTCGACCCGCACGCGTTCCTCTACTGGCCGCAGACGGGCCTGCTGGTCGTGCCGCTCTTCCAGGATCAGGAGGCGGGCGCGCTGGTGCTCACCGTCGGCGACAAGAGCGTCGCGCCGGCCGGGACGATCCGGCACCCCGGGCAGTACACCGTCATCAGCCGCTCGCTCGTGATCGGCGGCACGCTGTGGACCGTCTCGGGCGCCGGTCTGAAGGCCAACGACGCGGTGACGCTCGCCGAGCAGGGATGGATCGCGCTCTGAGCGAACTTTGAGGTTGGGCCAAGGCGGTTCATAGGCCCGGCCGGTGAACTTTCCACTCATGAAGGTGTGGTGGCTGGCCGGTGGTGCCGCCGTGCTCACGGCTGCGGTGGTGGTGACGGCCGTCGTGGTGGCCGCGGACGAGAAGCCCGCGCCCGCGGCGGTGACCACCGTGAAGGTGGCCCGCGGCGAGGTCGCCACGACCGTGTCCGCGTCGGGGACCGTGCAGGCGCAGGCGAGTCGCTCGCTGGGGTTCACCTCCAGCGGCACGCTCACCGAGCTCAACGTCAAGGCCAGCGACGTGGTCGCCGCAGGCGCGGTGCTGGCCCGCATCGACGCGACCTCGGCCCAGGACGCCGTCGACGCCGCCGAGGACAACCTCGGCAGCGCGCAGGACGCGCTGGACCGCGCCGAGGATGCGCTGGAGACGGCGAAGTCGACGCCGACCGCCAGCCCGTCCACGTCGACCCAGCCGGGTGGGGGCGGTGGCGGGGGAGGCGGCGGCGGCAACACCGGCGGCGGTGGCAACACCGGCAACGGCGGTAACAGCGTCCAGTCGGCCAGCGACAACCTGTACTCCGCCCAGCAGCGGGTCAACAACGCCAAGCTGAGCCTCACCCAGGCCAACGCCAAGCTGGCCGGCACGGTGATCACCGCGCCGGTCGCCGGCAAGGTCCTCGCGGTCAGCGGCACCGTCGGTTCGTCGGCCAGCAGCAACGTCATCACCCTCGCCGGCACCGGTGACGTGGTCATCAAGGCGCAGTTCACCGAGGCCGAGGTGGCCCACCTGAAGGTCGACCAGGCCGCGAAGATCACGCTGCCGGACGACCCGAGTGCGAAGTACGACGGCAAGGTCATCCAGATCGACCCGGCCGGCACGGTGTCGAACCGCCTGGTGCGGTACGCGGCGCTGGTCTCGTTCGCCAAGGTGCCTGACACGCTGCTCTACGGACAGAGCGCTACTGTCGCGGTAGTCACCGCGTCGGTCGACAACGTCCTGTCGGTGCCGTCCACGGCGGTCCACGACGGGAAGGTGACGGTCCGCGTCGCCGGCAAGGACGAACAGCGGGCCGTCGAGACCGGTCTGCGCGGCGACGTCAACACCGAGATCAAGAGCGGACTTGCCGAAGGCGACGAGATCGTGACGGCCGGTCAGTGACGATGGAGCCGATGCCCGTACAACCCGCACAGCCCAAGGTGCTCGTCGTCGACGACGAGGCGAGCATCCGTGCCCTGCTGTCGGCCACTCTGCGGCTGACCGGGTTCGAGGTGCGGGTGGCCAGCGGCGGGCGCGAGGCGCTGGCCGCCGCGGCGGAGTACGGGCCGGATCTCGTTGTGCTCGACGTCATGATGCCCGACCTCGACGGCTTCGAGGTGGCGCAGCGGCTGCGGACCTCCGGCCGGCCGGTGCCGGTGCTGTTCCTGACCGCCCGGGACTCGGTCGAGGACCGGATCTCCGGGCTGACCGTGGGCGCCGACGACTACGTGGCCAAGCCGTTCAGCCTCGAAGAGGTCGTCCTGCGGATCCGGGCCATCCTGCGGCGCAGCCTGGGCGAGCAGCAGCAGCTCGTCGACGGTGGGGTGCTGCGGTATGCCGACCTGGAGATGGACGAGGACGCGCACGAGGTGCGGCGCGGCGGCAACCGGGTCGACCTCTCGCCGACCGAGTTCAACCTCCTGCGGTACCTGCTGACGAACGCCGGTCGCGTGGTGAGCAAGGCCCAGATCCTGGATCGGGTCTGGAACTACGACTTCGGCGGGGACGGGCGGATCGTCGAGTCCTACGTCTACTACCTGCGCCGCAAGATCGACAAGTGGGACCCGCCGCTCATCCACACGGTCCGCGGCGTCGGCTACGCGCTGAGACTGCCGAGAACCGAAGGCACATGAGGCGCTGGCGGCACTGGACGGTCCGGACGCGCATCGTGGTGTCCGTCGTGACGCTCGCCGGTGTGGCTCTGATCGCGGCCAATGCGATCGGCGTCGGGCTGCTCAACTGGTACCTCATGAAAAGGGTCGACGAGTCGCTCGAGGGCGGCCTGCGCGGTCCTGGCCCGCGCCCCGGCATCGTGGCCTCGCCCGGGTCGTCGACCAACCCGTTCCCGATGCCGTCGATCAGCCCGGGCACCGGCTACGGCCAGCGACGGGAGGGCGACCGCGGCGAGTTCTCGCCCGGGCCGGCGTTCCAGATCTACGGCTTCGACAGCACCGGCAAGCTGGAGAACAGGGACCCGGTGCTGCTCGACCCGGCGCTGTTCGGCTCGATCCAGCAGCGGGCCGCCGAGCGCAAGCCGTTCACCGTCAGCGGGCCGACCAGCGACTGGAGGGTCTTCGTCTTTCCGGCGGAGTTCGGCGGTCGTACGGGGTACGGCGCCCGCGCGGTCTCGCTCGTCGACGTCTACGACACCCGCGAGCAGATGCTGCTGTTCACCACGCCGGTCAGCCTCGCCCTGCTGCTGCTCGTCGGGTTCGCCACCGCCACGCTCGTGCGGGTCGGGCTGAGCCCGCTCACCCGCATGGAGGAGACCGCGGTCGAGATCGCCGACGGCAACCTCTCCAGCCGCGTGGTGGACGCCGACCCGCACACCGAGTCGGGCCGCCTCGGCACCGCGCTCAACACCATGCTCGGGCGCATCGAGGAGGCGGTGGGCGAGAGCGCCGCGTCGGAGCGGCGCCTGCGGCAGTTCCTCGCCGACGCGGCCCATGAGCTGCGGACCCCGCTCACCTCGGTCCAGGGTTTCGCCGAGTTGTACCGCCGGGGCGGCGCACCCCCGGGCCCGGCCCTCGACGAGGCGATGGACACCATCGAGGCCGAAGTGAGCCGGATGCGCCTGCTCGTCAACGACCTGCTGACACTCGCGCGGCTCGACGAGGAGCGCCCGCTGCAGCGGCATTCGGTCGACCTGCTCGCGGTGGCCGCCGACGCGGTCCGCGACGCGCACGTGCGGGTGCCGACCCGGTTCGTGCAGCTCTCCACGATCGACGACCGGTCGGTGACGTTCGAGCCGGTGACCGTGGACGCCGACGAGGCGCGCATCCGGCAGGTGGTCGCCAACCTGGTCAGCAACGCCCTGCAGCACACACCTGAGGACACGCAGATCGTCGTGCGGGTCGGTCGCCCGACGCCCTCGGACACCCCGCCGACCGCCGTCATCGGCGCCTCGCCGGGCGGGCCGCTCGCCGCCATCGAGGTGGGCGACACCGGGCCCGGCATGCGCCCGGAGGACGCGAGTCGGGTGTTCGAGCGGTTGTACCGCGCGGAGGGCTCGCGCTCCCGTCGGCACGGCGGCGCCGGGCTCGGCCTGGCGATCGTGGCCGCCATCGTCCAGGCGCACGGCGGGCGGGTCGAGCTGTGGACGGCGCCGGGCTCCGGCGCTCGGTTCCGGGTGCTGCTGCCGGCGATCGACGAGCCGGAGCCGTTCGAGGATCCAGACATTCTGGAAGCCGGATTCCGAGGCAACTCCGAGGTTGGCTGAGGGTCGCTCCGAGCGAACCGCACCACGATTCCCCTCATGCGTTTGTCGCTGCCGTCGCTTCGCCGACCACGGTTGAACTCCGTGACCCTGATCAACGCCGCGCTGGCGGTCGTGACCGTCGGCGGTGCGCTGTGGGCCTACCAGATCGTCAACGGCCCGGCGACCGCCGAGGCGTCCCAGAACCAGACCCGCTCCCGGCTGGTGGCGGCGACGCAGGGCACCGTGTCGCAGACGGTGTCGGCGTCCGGCTCGGTCGCGAGCGCCTCGACGGCGAACGCGACCTTCACCACCTCCGGCACGGTGACCGAGGTGGGCGTCAAGGTCGGTGACGTGGTGACCAAGGGCCAGACGCTCGCGAAGGTCGACCCGACCTCGGCCCAGGCGTCGCTCGACACCGCGAAGGCCAACCTCACCGCCGCGAAGGCGGCGCTGACCCGGGCCGAGGACAACGACGCCGACGACGCGACGATCGCCTCGGCCGAGGCGCAGGTCGCGACCGCGCAGTCGAACGTGACGTCGGCCCAGCAGACGCTGAACGGCACGGTGCTGACGGCGCCGATCGCCGGCACGGTCACGGCGGTCAACGGCGCGGTCGGCTCCTCCTCGGGCGGGTCGTCGAGCGGCGGCGGCGGGAGCTCGACTGGCTCGACCGGCTCGACCTCCTCGTCTTCCTCGTCCGGCTTCATCAGCATCGCCGACCTGACCAAGCTCCAGATCAACGCGGGCTTCGCCGAGGCCGACGCCACCATGCTCAAGGCCGGCCAGGTCGCCAACGTGACCTGGAGCGCGCTGTCCGGCACCCGGGCCACCGGCAAGGTCACGACGATCTCGCCCACGGCCACGACCAGCAACAACGTGAACTCCTACGCGGTCGTGATCACGCTCGACACGCTGCCGGAAGGGGTACGGCTGGGCCAGAGCACCACGGCCGTCGTCACCGTCGCCGAGTCGCAGAACGTGGTGCGGATCCCGAGCACGGCGCTGCGCACGGCCGGCGGCCAGCGCACGGTCACGGTCGAGGTCAACGGCCAGACCGAGGAGCGGCAGGTCGAGGTCGGCATCACCGGCGGCGGCTTCGTCGAGATCAAGTCCGGCGTCACGGCCGGCGAGCAGGTCGTGATCACCACGACCACGACGAGCTCGACCACCGGCACCAACAACCAGCAGCAGTTCCCGGGCGGCGGCCAGTTCCCCGGCGGCGGCGGGGGTCAGCTCTCCGGCGGCGGCGCCGGTGGCATCGGCGGGCGGTAACCGACATGAGCCCAGTACTGGACATCCAGAACGTCAAGAAGATCTACGGCGAGGGCGAGACCGAGGTGCATGCCCTGCGGGGCGTGTCGATGACCGTCGAGCGCGGTGACTACATCGCCATCATGGGCTCGTCCGGCTCCGGCAAGTCGACGCTGATGAACATCCTCGGCTGCCTCGACATCCCGACCAGCGGCAAGTACCTGCTCGACGGGGTCGACGTGAGCCGGCTCAACGACCGGCAGCTGGCGCTGGTGCGCAACCGGCGGATCGGGTTCGTCTTCCAGGCGTTCAACCTCATCGCCCGCACCAGCGCGCAGGCCAACGTCGAGCTCCCGCTCGCCTACGCCGGGGTCAAGGCGGCCGAGCGCCGTCGCCGGGCCAAGCTGGCGCTGTCGATGGTCGGCCTCGCCGACCGGGCCGGCCACGAGCCGAACCAGCTGTCCGGCGGACAGCAGCAGCGGGTCGCCGTGGCCCGGGCCCTCGTCACCGCGCCCGCGCTGGTGCTCGCCGACGAGCCGACCGGCAACCTCGACACCCAGTCCACCGACGACGTCCTGGCCATCTTCGACCGGCTCAACAAGTCGGGCCGGACCATCGTGCTGATCACCCACGAGCCCGACGTCGCCGCGCACGCGAAGCGACTGATCCGGCTGGTCGACGGACGCATCGTCCAGGATGAGCGGCTGAAGTGAACATCTTCGAGACCATCCGGTTCGCGCTGCGCGCGATCACGGCGAACAAGCTGCGCTCCAGCCTCACCGTCCTGGGCATCCTGATCGGCGTCGCCGCCGTCATCCTGCTCGTCGCGGTCGGCAACGGCTCGGCGCAGGCGGTGCAGAACCAGATCGAGGCGCTCGGTACCAACACGCTGACCGTCACCGCCGGCGGCGGTGGCGGGGCCCGCGGCGCGGCGTCGACCCAGAACACCGCGCTGAGCCTGGACCTGGTGCCGGCCCTGTCGAACCAGGACGAGGCGCCGCACGTCCAGAGCGTCTCGCCGGTGGTGAGCGGCTCGCAGACCGCGACCTACGAGGGCACCGACCACACCATCACGCAGTTCGTCGGCACGTACCCGGGGTACGTCGGCGCGTCGAACTTCAAACTCGCCAAGGGCGCGCTGTTCACCGACGAGGACGTCAAGGATTCCCGCAAGGTCGTGGTCATCGGCTCGACCGTCGCCGAGGAGCTGTTCGGCCGGGTCGATCCGCTGTCGAAGCAGATCACCGTGTCGGGCAAGCTGTTCACGGTCGTCGGGGTGCTCGCCGAGAAGGGCGGCTCCGGCTTCTCCGACCCGAACGACGTGGCCATGGCGCCGGTGAGCGCGGTGCAGGAGTCGCTGACCGGGTACGGCTCGCTGAACCAGCTGCTCATCCAGGCGACCTCGCCGGACTCGGTCTCCGACGCCCAGGCCGAGATCACCGCCATCCTCAACGAGAAGCTCAACGTCACCAGCGGCTCGACCACGACGGCGTACCGCATCCTGAACCAGTCGCAGCTGCTGGAGACCCGGGCCGACACGGCCGAGACGTTCACGCTGCTGCTCGGCGCCGTCGCCGGCATCAGCCTCCTGGTCGGCGGGATCGGCATCACCAACATCATGATGGTGACCGTCACTGAGCGGACCCGGGAGATCGGCATCCGCAAGGCGCTGGGCGCGCCGAGGCGCACGATCCTCACCCAGTTCCTCGTCGAGGCGACCGTGCTGAGCCTGCTCGGCGGGCTGCTCGGGGTGGCGGCGGCCGTCATCGGCAGCCAGTTCACGATCGTGAGCATCAAGCCGATCATCGTGCCCAGCTCGGTGTTCCTGGCCCTGGGCTTCTCGGTCGCCATCGGGCTGTTCTTCGGCAGCTACCCGGCCAGCCGGGCCGCGGGCCTGCGCCCGATCGAGGCGCTCCGCTATGAGTAACCGTTTCGAGCGCATGCTCCGTGCCGGCCGGTCCCGGTTGCGGCACCAACCCTCCCCCTCAGCGGTGCCGCAACCCGGTCCAACCCGCACGGCTTTCGACGAGGAGTCATCCGTGAGCCACGCTGCTTCGCCCTTCCGCCGTCCGCCCGCCACCGGCCTCTCTTCCGACCCTTCGGGCGAGGCCACCGAGGTGCTGGAGCCGGTGACGGACGATCTGCTCGCGGAGCCGATCGACGACGACCTCAACACGCGGGTCGCCAAGGCCGGCCCGCGCCGCCTGGCCAACCGCGCCACGGTGATCCTGGCCGGCCTGGCGCTCCTGGTCGTCGGCTTCGGGGCCGGCGCCCAGGTGCAGAAGAGCTACGGCGAGGCCCCGGCGGCGACCGGCGGGGCCGGCGGCGCCAACCCGGCCGCCCTGGCGAGTGCCTTCGCCCGCAACGGCGGCGGCTTCCCGGGCCAGGGTGGCGGCGGCACCGGGCAGCAGGGCCAGCAGAGCCGCAGCAGCGGCGTCACCGGTACCGTGAAGCTGGTCGACGGCACGACGGTGTACATCGAGACCTCCGACGGCAGCACGGTCATCGTGAAGACGAACGGCCAGACGACGGTCGCGACCCCGGGCGCCTTGAAGGACATCACCGCCGGCTCGACCGTCACGGTCCAGGGCCAGAACGCCGATGGCACGGTGACCGCGACCTCGATCACGAAGACGAAGTAGCCCGCCTCGCCCGGTGCGTCACCCGGCTCGGCCGCGGTGCATGCTGTGCCGATGGAGATGCGCAGCGGGGCCTGGTCCGAACCGCCGTCACCGGCGCCGACCAGCGCACAGTGGCGGGTGTCGCCGGGGTTCGTCGGCTTGAAGTGCGCGGTGACGGTCGTGCTGGTCGTCGCGGCGGTGTTCTTCGCGGACGACCGCCGCGCGCTGACGGCGGCCGTGGTGGCGGCGCTGGTCGCGGGCGGGTACGCGCTGCGCGATCTGCTGGCCCCGGTCCGCTTGGCGGCCGACCCGGAGGGCCTGACGTTGGTGACCGGCTACGCGGGCCATCGGCGGCTGCCGTGGTCGGAGGTCGAGCGCATCAGGGTGGACACTCGGTCGCGGGCGGGGTTGCGGTCGGAGCTCCTGGAGATCGACACGGGCGACACGCTGCACCTCTTCAGCGTGTACGACCTGAACACCCACCCGGCGGTCGTCGCCGAAGACCTGGACCGAATCCGCGCCCTCGGCCCCAATCCGTAGCCCACTGCTCGCCGCTCGCGCCGCCCACTCGCCCCATCAGCCTTGATGCATCAGGTTTGATACATCCGAGCTGATGCATCAAGCCTGATGCGCTGTCGGCGAGCCTGTTGGGCTGGTTGGCCCGCTTGCCCATCGACCAGGCCCGGCCGCCGCCTGGGGCGCCTGGCTCGCTCACCCCGCATCAACCTTGATGCATCAGGTTTGATGCATCAAGAATGCTGCATTGCCCGCCTAGTGCGGTGTCCACCAACGTTCGCCGGGTCCGCATCACCCCGCGCCGCGCCGATCTTGGAGTTGTGGTCCCGAATTTCTCCCCCTTTATCGGATATTTCCGGGACTATTACTCCAAGATCGCGGGTGCCATCCCGGCAGCCAGCAAATCCGGCCAGCGTTCATGGACGCCGCGCTAGCCCGCTGGGGCCGGCTGGCTTGGCCGCCAGTCGACCTGGCTCGGTCGCCGTCTTGAGCGACTGGCCTGCTCGGCGCCTCGCTGCTTGCTTGTTCAGGCCGCTCGTTGCACCAGTTCTGATGCACCAGTTCTGATGCACCAGTTCTGATGCACCAGTTCTGATGCACCAGTTCTGA